>JAEZWL010000167.1 GCA_023420245.1 Bacillota bacterium
CGTCTATCCCCATCCTATTCCTGTCTTATTTTTATACAACCTGAGCGATGGATGTCTCCGGTACATGAACCCGCTTGATATCGGCACCTAATTGGGTAAGCTTCTCTTCCACATCTTCATAACCGCGCTCAATATGATTGATATCTTCCACCTGTGAGGTGCCTTTTGCCGCCAACGCCGCAATCAGCATCGCCGCCCCCGCGCGTAAATCGGTCGCTTTGACCGGCGCCGCGTTCAGGTGGTCAATTCCCTCAAAAACCGCAAGCTTTCCGTCCACTGAAATCTGGGCACCCATCCGCTTCAACTCTTCCACATACCGAAAACGGTTGTCCCATACGCTTTCATTAATAATACTTGTTCCGTTCGCGATAGACAGCAAAACCGCGATCTGCGGCTGCATATCGGTTGGAAAACCCGGATGCGGCATTGTCTTAATATTGCATTTATTCAGTTTACCCTTACGAACAACCCGTACGGCATCGTCGTATTCTTCAACCGTTACACCCATTTCCTCCAGTTTTGCAGAAATGGACTCCAAATGCTTTGGAATAACATTTTTAACCAACACATCCCCGCCTGTCGCCGCAGCGGCAACCATGTATGTGCCGGCCTCAATTTGATCAGGAATAATAGAATAGGTAGTGCCGTTGAGGTGCTCGACCCCATAAATTTTAATTACGTCGGTACCGGCGCCGCGAATGTCGGCGCCCATAGAGTTTAAGAAGTTGGCAAGATCAACAATATGAGGTTCCTTTGCAGCGTTTTCAATTACCGTCATGCCCTTTGCCTTTACAGCTGCCAAAATAATATTTACGGTAGCGCCTACGGAAACAACATCCAAATAAATATTGGCTCCGTTCAGATTTTTGGCGTTTACGTCGACCATACCGCCTTCCACTTTATAGGTTGCCCCCAAGGCGGCAAATCCCTTTAAATGCTGGTCAATCGGGCGCACGCCGAAATCACAGCCCCCCGGCATTGTTACCACCGCATGCTTGCAGCGACCCAGCAGGGCGCCCAGCAGGTAGTAGGAACCGCTGATATGACGCGCCAGTTCGTAGGACGCCACATGGGTATGAATCGATCTCGGGTCAATTTCTATCGTGCATTTATTGATGTTCCGTATTTTTGCTCCCATATCAAAAAGAATTCTGGTAATCGATACAACATCCGTAATATTCGGAATATTTTCAATGCGGCACATACCGTCTGAAAGAATTACAGCCGGAATAATTGCGATAGCAGCATTTTTGGCGCCACTGATGGTAACTTCACCGGTCAGCCGATTGCCACCATTAATTACAAATTTATCCAATGCGGCACTCTCCAATCTCAAATTAAAACAATACTATTATTGCATTTTTTCAGTGATTATAAATCAATTTTTATGATTAAATCGTTGTAAATTTTTTCATCTGTAATTAATGAATATAATTCCAAAATAAATTCAATATTCATCACATACTTATTGATAATAATACACATATCGTAAAAAGTCAATAAGCACTGCAATCATTATTTTATTTGATAAATAAAAACAAAGAAGCGATCTGCTTTTCCTACAGAAGCGCTTCCTTGTATGAATCATCTGCCTACGTAACCAAGCGGATTCACTCTTGTTCCATTTTTAATTACCTCAAAATGCAAATGAGGACCCGTTGAATTTCCGGTACTGCCAACACGCGCGATTGCCTGACCTTTTGAAACCTTTTGCCCTGATGTTACCAAAATTTTACTGGCGTGTCCATACAGCGTCTGAACTCCGCTGGAATGACGAATCTGTACGCAGTTGCCATATCCGTTTCTCCAGCCAGCTGAAACAACCACGCCGCCGTCCGCCGCAACGATGGTTTTTCCGTAAGCGCCGCCACCCGAGATATCGATACCGGTATGAAAGCTGCCCCATCGCCACGTAAAGTACGTGGTAATCGTATGCAAAGAAGGAACGGGCCACATGAAATTGCCTGTGCTTTCGCCCAGATCGTTGATTTTGGGACGTTTTTTGGTTCCTGTAATCACTACCTTATCAACCGATGGAATAACAACCGTCCGTTTTACGATTTCTCTTTTTGATTCCAAGCCATTAAGATAATAGATTTTATCCGTGCATTCCTGAACCCCGTTCACTCCCTCGTTTTTTACCTTAGAATAATCTGTATACTGGGAATCGTCGGGAATAGTCACCGTTTTATAGGAAAGAGGAACACGGTAAATCATACTCCTCATTTTTTGCACACTGAGCAGTGAAGTAGGAACCTGCATTGTAATAAGATCGCCCGGATGTAAATTGTCCCCGAGCTGGTTGTTATTAATTTTGTTCAATTCCGCTATCGTTGTATTATTTGCTTTCGCAATCGATGTTACCGTATCTCCCTCTTTTACCGTATAGGTCACCGCAGATTTTGTTGTGCCTGAAACCAGTTTATTCATAGCATCTGTAGTCATGATCGTGGTAGTTGGGAAAAGACCGGTAATTGTCTCCACATCCTGAGAAAAAGTGGTCGTGGCGTCCGTATCGCTGCCACGGGCCTTATTTAAAATATTTTGAAGAATAAAGCGCAGGTCCGCACTGCTTTTAACGGCACCCATCAGCTGCCCGTCAACATAAAGTCCGCTTGCTTCTTCAATAATGCCGTTGGACTGCTGGATAATCTTATCGCAAACAAAGCTGACCGGCGAATATTTACTCGGATCAACAACGGACAGTTGAAAGGATGGCGTATATTTTACGCCGATATCACTCGCAACCGTATCATGAACCATACGCTGGCTCACCATTTCGGTTGCCTGCTCATAAATCTTCTCATTCTGGATGGTCGCAACCTGCTGCCCGTCATAAGACAATACCAACCCATAGTTTAAGCCTGTCCAATATTTTACCGTCAGAAAAAGCAGAACTATTGCGCCTGCCGGAGCAAGCACGTTAAAAATAGAGCATAAAAACTCTTTGTGGCGGGTAAAGCTTTTCCCTGCAACCCAAAAATAAGTGATGAAGGTACGCCCAAAGCCGATTTTTCTGGCTTCCCTAATCCGGCCTGCGGCAATTTCGATACCTTCATGAATCAATTGTATCTCTTTTTTCAGATTTCGTATCTGTCTGCCAACAGTAATCGTATAGAAATGACCTAATAAATCCGTTACAGGTTTTAAAAAACGCGATAACCTTCGATTAACACGCTTAATGATTCTGACAGTCTGAATGCCTACAATATATAAAAAACGATTGGTATCGGTTAAATATCTTATTAACAGCTTTTTCAGCTTTGAAAACTGCATAAAGCCAAATCCTTTCGCATCTAATTGTTACAAATTTGTAATATCCTTATTTATGATATAACAAATCTAACAATAATGCAACCGATTTACGTAAAATTTACAAAATTACAATAATTGGATCAGAATTGTATGGCTCCTGCGTAAGTATTCAGTAGATTAAATTCTCTTCATTCCAATTACGGACGATCGGTAAAAATGCTTTTGCCTCCGCTTTTGCATCTTCCAAATCATGCTCCAGATAATTGCCGCATTCTTCCGCTTTGGAGCCCGGGATTACGCCACTGAATTCTGAAATAAACTCAAACGCCTCTATAATCAGTTTTATCGCATCCGATTTTTTCAAATTCCGAACCAAAAAGTAAAAACCAGTGCGGCAGCCCATCGGACCAAAATATATTACCTTGTCTCTCCACACGGAATTGCGGGCATAGGTAGCAAAAAGATGCTCCATCGTATGCATCGCCGGGTTTGCAAGAAATGGCGCGACATTGGGGCGTCTCATCCGAATATCGTAGGTTATAATATCATCATCAATTCGAGATACATAAATTCCCGGCATCAATTTATTATGATCCACACAAAAGCTAGCGATTCTTTCCATAACAATTTCTCCTTAAACAAATGGTATTTCGTTGACTAACTTAAAAAATTCTTCTCTTTCCAAAAAGCTTTCGATTAACGCAATAGACTCCAGAATGGATGATTCATACAAATCAAAGAAGCTACTCTCACTTTTTTCTCCGCTATCATACGGCCACGCCCAGCCTGCATTTAGGATGTTGGCATAATCAAACTGATCGCCTTCGCTGACAGGGCGGATATGACAGGAAACGGACCGAAGGATATTATGCTTTTCAAGCCGCTCTATTAAACTTTTTTTCAAAGCTGTACGATCATTCAGCAGACCGTATGCTGCCCTACAATCTTCTGTGGCCTGATAGAGCAACGGGGTGTCAATTTCAGCACCATAAAGAGTTTCAAGAACATGGGAAAATAAGTCCGCCATCATCGTTTGAAGCTCTTTGTTTTTCGGCACTGTCGATTTGAGGTTAAACTCGATGGGCAGCGCCGCTTTTTCATAGCGAAGCATAATCGTGTCCAGAGCAGATTCAATCTGATGATGCATAGCCTTTTGATCCTGATTATGATTATCTTTCAATAAAGCCTGCGTCGTAAAATGTATAAAAGGGTGTGCTGTCCGGTCCAGACTGTAGTGGCACAAAAAACCATAGAGATACGAAAGAACCGTGTGGTCCCGGGGGGACAAAAAATAATACTCACGCAAAATGTCGAAAAAAATCGAGGGCTTTTCCCGATGCAGCTTCCCGCCGTATTCCTTCAGACTGATGCCTTTCTGCCACGGCAGGACGCGGTGACAATAGAAAAAATCCGGTCCCTGCGCGCCCCAGAGAAAAGCTTGCCGTTGAACCGGCTCCGACCCTTTTTTCTGATTTAGCGCTTCCATCACTCTTTCCGCCTGAAGAAAATGTGTTATAGCGGCCGGCATGTCATCACCTCAAAAAAATAAAGTATACAGCAAAATGTTGTATACTTTATTTTAGCATATTAAATCGAATTATGAAAGGATTTCAAGGGAAAAGTCCATTCAGACTGTCAAAAAGTTTTGAAGCCGCACAATTGCAAAAAATTTCAGCTTAAAGAACTTTTGATAAAAAGTCCTGTAATCTGGGATTTTTAGGATTTGTAAAAAACTCGTCCGGTTTGGCTTCCTCCAGAACCTGCCCGTCATCCATAAACAGAACACGGGTTGCCACCTCACGCGCAAAGCCCATCTCGTGTGTAACAACGGCCATCGTCATTCCGTCTTCGGCAAGCTCCTTCATAACCTGGAGAACCTCTCCCACCATTTCGGGGTCAAGCGCACTGGTAGGCTCGTCAAACAGCATAACGTCAGGGTTCATCGCGAGAGCTCTTACGATTGCAATACGCTGCTTCTGTCCGCCTGAAAGCTGAACCGGATACGCTTCCGCCTTATCGGCAAGCCCAATGCGTTCCAAAAGCTGCATTGCCTGCTTGTTCGCTTCCTCCGGCGTTTTCAACTTTAACGATACCGGGGCGAGTGTTATGTTCTTTATTACTGTTAAATGAGGAAATAAATTAAAATGCTGAAATACCATACCCATTTTTTGACGGAGCTGATTAATATTGCAGTCCGGTTTGTTTATCTGAACGCCTTCAAACCAAATCTCGCCGCTGGTTGGCTGCTCCAGAAGATTCAGGCAGCGAAGGAAAGTACTTTTTCCGGAACCGGACGGCCCCACGATAACAACCTTTTCTCCCTTTTCTATTTCCTGACTAATTCCCTTTAATACCGGTAAATCGCCGTTGAGAGTATGAAACGTTTTATGGAGATCTTTAACGGTTATCACTCTTATGCAGCCTCCTTTCAAACTTTGACAAAGCGGTAGTCAAACCGATTACAATCAGAAGGTAAGCGCCCGCAGTGGTAAGCAGAGGCGTAAATGCGTCGTAAGTGATGCTTCTGATAATATCGCCGCCCTTGGTCAGATCCTGCACACCGATATATCCGGCGACGGAGGTTTCTTTCAGCAGCGCGATAAACTCATTGCCAATTGCCGGGAGAACGTTTTTCAAAGCCTGAGGAAAAACAATTTTCACCATGGTATCCCGTTCGTTTAAGCCAAGGGAACGTCCGGCCTCAATCTGCCCTTTGTCTACCGACTGAATGCCGCTTCGGATAACCTCAGCCACATATGCGCCGGAATTGATTCCGAATGCGAGAATAGATGCGGTAATCTTATCAACGCTTGTAGAACTTAAAATGATATAATACATAATCAACAGCTGAACAATGACCGGGGTTCCGCGAATAATCGTCAGATACAGATTCGCAAGCGTGTTTAATATTCTGAATTTTTTGTTGTCATTTCCATGTGCCACCTTTACAAGGGCGACCAGTGTCCCCAAAAGAATACCAATAATTACAGCAAATATGGTAATTAACAAGGTATTGCCCAAACCGGTAACAATATATTTATACCTACTTTTAACAATAAATGCGTCGGTTAATTTATCCGATAACACCGTAAAAAAAGACAGGGGAATCGCAGCAAGCAGTGAATTCATATTTACCTCCTGTTAGAAACGAATAAAAGCAGGGCAGCAGAATTACTGCTGACCCTGCATTGGATTTTCAGATAAACATTAAGCTCCGAGCTGTGCCTTATACTTATCAACAATTTTATCGAGCTCTCCGCCGGATTTCATTTCACCGAGAACATCATTCACAACTTTAAGCATCTCGGCATCGCCTTTTTTCACGGCAATCGCATATTTTTCCACTGTTAAGGCCTCGCCAAGCTTAACAAGCTTGGTGGTATTTTTCTCAACAAATTTGGTTGCCGGGAAATCATCGATAACAACCGCGTCAATCTTGCCGTTCAGTAAATCCGTTACAGCGTCGACCGCTTTTGTATAACGCTCTACGGAGCCAACCTTAACATCGCTCTTGCCATCTTCGTTTGTGCAGAAGGAATCTCCGGTAGTACCCTGCTGTACGCCGACTTTTTTGCCGTTCAGGTCCGCACGGGATTTAATCGCGCTGTCTTTTGCAACAATGATTGCCTGTGAAGCATCAAAGTATGTATCGGAGAAATCCACGTTCTTCTTTCTATCTTCGTTTACAGTCATACCGGCCGCCACAAAATTGGTTTTGCCCGTGCTCAGCTCTGTAACCAAGGTATCAAATGAAATATCGTTGATTTTAAGCTTTACACCAAGCTTATCGGCAATCTTTTGAGAGATTTCCGCGTCAATGCCGACTACGTTGTCGCCATCCTTGTACTCAAACGGCTCAAATTCAGCATTAGTAGACCATGTAACAAAACCGTCAGCCTTTATTTTGTCTACTGAAGAGGAACCGGCGGTGGAAGCCGCTGAAGAAGCTGCCTCACCGGCTGTACTTGCCGCGGCGGAAGTAGCTGTGTTGGTGTTCGCGCATGCGGTCATAGAAATACCCATTACTGCCGCTAAAAGAAATGCGGAAATCTTAGTAGCTTTTTTCATATTATTTACCCTCCGTTAATTAAAAGACATTTGATATATTATATCAAACCACGTTGCTGATCGAGCCGTGCAACTATTATTTGATATACTAATTTCTTTGCCATGATTGTATTATAGCGCATATTTATACATAATTCAAGCTTTAAATTAATAAAAATTCATTCTTATTAATTTTATAGTACAACCCGGATATTTAATCTATATGAATTTGTACATTTTCTATATGACATTCCCGAAGCATATCAAGCATATCGGATGGGAAATCACAGATTATTTGAATATCCTTCTTCGTGACAGGATGGCAAAAACAAGCTTTTCCGCAATGCAGAGCCTGTCTGGCAATTTGCTCCCTACTCCCGCCGTACATATCGTCTCCTGCCAAAGGATGCCCAAGATGGGATAAATGCACCCGTATCTGATGCGTACGCCCGGTTTCCAGTTCCAGTGCAAGCAGGCTATGACCTTTTGAGCTGCCCATGGTTCTCCAATTGGTCACGGCGCTTTCCCCTTGTTCGGAGACCGTACGCTGAATCCTACAGCCTTCCTTTATGCCAATAGGCTGATTTATCACACCGCTGCCGCTAAGCTCACCTTCACAAATTGCATAATACACCTTTTTGACTGATCCTGCAAGATATGCGGCGGCAAAAGAATTCTTTGCCAATACCACGAGACCGGTCGTATCCTTATCCAAGCGGTAAACCGGTCGAAACCCGATCTTTCGCCCGCTTTTTAAATAGTAAGCGGAAACTGCGTTGGCCAGACTGTCGCGGTCATGACCCGGAGTGGGATACATTGGCATATCCGCCGGCTTATTTACCACCAGCAAATCGTCGTCCTCATACAAGACCGATAGCGGATAAGGAATCGGCTCGATTTGCTTTTCATCATCCGGCATCCGAAGTTTTACCAGATCACCGGCTTTTAAAGCATCCGTAGCAATCGCATGAAGACCGTTATTGGTTATTCCGAGCGGCTGTCGCTTCAGCCTCGTCATAAGGCGGGCGGATACCCCGCAATAGCCGCGCAGATAATTTTTCAGACGGATCCCGTCATATTCTGCGGGTACAGGAAAAACAAGTTCGCGCATAACTTCTCCGAAATACAAAAAGCGACGACAGAATGCCGCCGCCTTTGACGTTTACAATTTATTTTATTTCTACAGTCCAACCGAAGGTATCCTTAATCTTTCCCCATTGAATACCGGTCAGGGTATCGTAAAGGCGCTGCGAAACGGGACCGATTTCACCATTGTTGATATTCATGATCTCATCGCCCCATTTCAGATGCCCGATTGGAGAAATGACGGCGGCCGTTCCGGTTCCGAAAGCTTCCTTAAGCTTACCGCTCCTCGCGGCCTGAGAAAGCTCTTCAATCGATATTTTACGCTCGACAACCTTCATCCCCCAGGATTTCAGCATTTCAATTGAAGACATTCTTGTAATTCCCGGAAGAATCGACCCCTGCAGCTCCGGGGTAACAATTTCGTCTCCAATTACAAAAAAGACGTTCATGGTTCCAACTTCTTCAATGTATTTGCGTTCCACACCATCGAGCCAAAGCACCTGCGTATAATTTTGCCTCTCCGCCTCATCCTGTGCTTTTAACGACGCCGCATAGTTCCCGGCCGTCTTTGTATATCCCATCCCGCCTTTTACCGCGCGAACATAATTCATTTCCACATAAATTTTAACGGGATTCAGACCTTCCGGATAATACGCGCCAACCGGGCAGCAAAGAACAATGAAAATTAAATGCTGAGCGGGATGTACGCCGATATGAGGATCAACGCCGATAATAAACGGGCGTATGTAAAGGGAAGTTCCTTCTGCGGAGGGAATCCAATCCTTTTCTACTGAAACCAGCTTTTCAATTGCTTTTTTGGCGAACTCCTCATCAATAAGCGGGATACAAAGACGGTCATTTGAGGAGTTGAGCCGGGCCATGTTTTTATCCGGCCGGAAGAGTAATATTCTGCCGTCAACCGCACGATAAGCCTTCATACCCTCGAAAACAGACTGACCGTAGTGCAGGCACATTGCCGCCGGTGAAAG
>JAEZWL010000169.1 GCA_023420245.1 Bacillota bacterium
GCCGCGGTGCTCCCGGTAAAGACGGCAGCCTAATTAGGCTGCGTACGCAACTGTATTGTTGTCGTTTACTTTTAAGTTTGCGGATTTTATAGCGGTTCCGCACCGCTACTCGCTTACCGAGGCTCACAATCCCCGTCGAAACCTTTACATCCCCATGTGAAATAAAACTTTGCTTATGATAATCAAAACCGGCTGTATGCTAACGGTTTTTCTCTTTCAGGGCACGCTCGATGTCGCGTTTTGCGGATCTTTCCGCCATATCGGCACGCTTGTCATAGAGCTTCTTGCCCTTACATAACCCTACCTGCACCTTCACAATGGAACCTTTGAGATAAACGGAAATGGGTATCAGGGAATAACCGTCCTGCTTTACAAGACCAAACAGCCTCGCGATTTCTCGCTTATGCATCAGCAGACGCCGCACACGCATAGGATCCTGATTAAAAATATTCCCCTGCTCATATGGACTGATATGCATCCCGTTAACGACCAGCTCGCCGCTGACAATGGAACACCAGGAATCCTTCAGATTCGCCTGCCCCTTGCGGAGTGACTTCACTTCCGTGCCCTTCAGTTCAATTCCCGCTTCCATACTTTCTTCCACAAAATAGTCATGAAAGGCTTTTTTATTCTGCGCAAGCGTTTTTAAATTTTCTTTTGCCATAAAAAAGCCTCCTCCAACAATGTCGGGATATGAATATATCATATCCATTGCAATTTGTCAAGTGTTATGTAAACCAGATCTTAGATTTCGCTTCTTCCTTCAATGGCGCGGGAGAGCGTCACCTCGTCGGCATACTCCAGATCACCGCCAACTGGGATTCCATAGGCAAGACGCGTAACCTTTACACCCAAAGGCTTTAAGAGACGTGAAATATACATCGCGGTCGCCTCTCCCTCAACCGTGGGGTTTGTCGCCATGATTACTTCCTTTACGACCTCGTTATTGATGCGGGCCAGCAGCTCTTTGATACAAAGCTGGTCGGGACCCACACCGTTCAAAGGCGAAATCGCGCCGTGAAGAACATGGTAGGTGGCGTTGAATTCGTGGGTACGCTCCAGCGCGATCACGTCGCGCGGGTCTTCTACCACACAAATCATAGATTTATCCCGTGATTCATTTCGACAAACCGGGCAAAGCTCCTGATCGGTCAAATTACAGCACCGTTTACAGTAATGAATCTTTTCATGCGCGTCCAGAATCGAGTTGGCCAAATTCTCGGCGCCCTCCTTGGAAAGACCCAAAACATAATACGCCAGACGTTGCGCGCTTTTATGCCCGATTCCGGGCAGACGCTCAAACTGTTCGATCAGACGCGACAACGGCGCCACATTATAGGAAGGCATACGTTAAAACATTCCCGGTACGTTCAATCCGCCGGAAATTTTCTCCATTCTTTCCTGCTTCTCCGTAGACGCTGTACGAAGTGCTTCGTTCACAGCCGCCATAACCAAATCCGAGAGCATTTCTACATCCTCAGGGTCTACGACCTCCGGTTTGATTTCAATTGCTTTTACTTCCATTTTTCCCGTGACTGTTGCCTTTACCGCATCGCCCCCGGCGGTCGCGCTATACTCCTTCTCATCAAGCTCATTGGTGATCTCGTCCATTTGATCCTGCAATTTTTGCGCCTGACGCGCGAGCTGCTGCAAATTTGCGGCCCCGCCGCCGTTCATTTGTGGTAATCTTGCTTTCATACAGATTTCCTCCTGTTATTTCAAAAATTTATATTTGTGTTACTTCTATGCCTTCCTGCTCCGCAAGACCCGCAAGCTTTTTCAGCGGGTCCTCCTGCTCATGGGCTGTTTTGCTTTTATAAGGACCCAGCTTATAGGTTCTCCCGGTTACCTGCTGGATTGCACGGCGCATATTGTCGCGCTGGGAAGACTCGCGAAGCAGCTTAAACGCAATATCACTGGGAGCGTCAATCAACACATAGGCACCGCTGACATAGGCGGACGAACCGTTAAACGCCGAAGCGATCACTTTGGAATAGCCCTTCAATATTTGCAGAATTTCCGGCCATTCTTCCAAACGTTCCGCATTGTTATGAATATCATTCTGCGGTACGGATTCCGGAATTGCCTGCGGTTCCCATGCCGGTTCTTCCGATTCAACAGGAAGATTGACTGCCTTTTCTTCCAATGCGGTTTCCTTTTTGGAGGCAGGCTCCTGCTTTGTCGCCTTTGCGGTCTGCGGACTTGCACCGGAGCGTTCCAACGCCTCGATTCGGCGAAGAATCGCATCCTGCGAGGAGTCAAGCTCCGGAGAACACAGCCGGAGCATCGCCATTTCCATTTCAATTCGGCGATCGCCGCCGCGGAACATTTTTTCCAAAGCAGACTGAAGCGTATCCATTCCATGCAAAATAGCAGGGAGAGGAATTGCCAGCGCCTGTTTTGTGAGTCTTTCAAATTCCGTATCGGATGCGACAATCATGCTGTGCGCGTCCTTCATTACCTTAATCAGCATCAAATTCCGAAAATGAGCGGAAAGCTCTTCACAGAGCCTTGCCATATCCTTGGAGGAATGATGAAGCTGATCAATCAGCTCCAGCGCATGAGCGGAGTCTTTCTGCCGAATGGCGTCGGTCAGTTCAAACAGATAATCCCGACCAACCAGACCGGCGGTTTGATTGACTACCTCAATCGTAATATTTTTACTGCGCCCCAGACACTGGTCCAGAAGCGAAAGCGCGTCACGCAGCGCGCCGTCGGCTAAACGGGCAATGAGTAAAGCGGCCTGAGGCTCAATTTCAGCCTGCTCCTGCCGGACAACGTAGTCCAGCCTGTCCGCGATTTCCTCCGGCGGAATCCGGCGAAAGTCAAAGCGCTGGCAGCGCGACAGAATCGTCGCGGGCAGCTTGTGCACCTCGGTCGTCGCCAGAATAAAGATTACATGCGCGGGCGGTTCCTCCAAGGTTTTGAGCAGGGCATTGAACGCGCCGATGGACAGCATATGAACTTCATCAATAATATAAACCCGATACCGCGCGGCGGCGGGAGTAAAGTTAGCTTCCTCGCGGAGGGAACGGATGTTGTCGACGCCGTTGTTGCTTGCCGCGTCGATTTCCACGATATCCATCAGGGAGCCGCTGTCCGCCGCGCGGCAAATTTCACATTCGCCGCAAGGGTCTCCCTCTACCGGGTGCAGGCAGTTCACTGCTTTCGCCATGATTTTGGCGCAGGTGGTTTTACCGGTTCCTCTGGAGCCGGTGAACAGGTACGCGTGCGCGATCCGACCCGCCATCAACTCGTTTTTCAGTGTTACGGTAACCTGAGGTTGTCCGGCCACATCCGCAAAGACCTTCGGTCTCCACTTCCGGTATAGTACCTGATACATGCTGCGCCTCCTGTTCTCAAGGATATCAACCGGGTTTGAAAGAATACAAAGCGGCTAAGTACTAAACAAATTGAAAGCAAGACAGACCGTTTCTAAACGGCTCATGCACTAGGATATGCAGACGAACAGACCACCTGCATCGCGCAGGGCAATCCGCTTAATGCTGCTCGGTTCCCCGCCTGACATGGTGCGCGGTGCCCCGCCGCGCAGAGCCCGCCCGCCTGCATATCCTATTGCACGCATTTCTGCCTTGCTTTTATAAAATCTAGCTTATCCATTATAAACT
>JAEZWL010000202.1 GCA_023420245.1 Bacillota bacterium
ACTATAATGATATCATCCGCAATTAAACATAAATATACCTGACTATGTATTCTACAAATGATTATAGAATAAACCTATTCAAAAGTCATGAATTTTTTATAAAAGTTTATTAATATTATATGAATAAGGAGGGGAGCGCTTCCGCACTCCCCTCCTTATTCATTCCGACAAGGAAATTACTGCTCCTTTTGCAGCTTATCATGAGAATCGGTGGACATCCTGTTTTGTGAATTCAGTTCCAGATTAAAATTCTTTACCTTCTCACATTTCAGCTCAAACAGCAGTTCTCTATTCCCTTTCAGGTCATTCAGATTGATTGCAACGTCTCCGCAGCTTTCGGCGGTATATTCTTTGCTGAATAATACTTCTGCGGTATTCTTTGCCTTCAAGGTCAATTCTGCCTTGCCGGTTTTCATATTGATGGTTCCGCTCAAATTCAAATTTTTTTCGTCAGGATTCAAGGTGATATCCTTGGTTTCAGTTCCGTCAAAACCAGAATAAGAAAATTTCATTGTCTCTGTGTTATAGGAATACGAGCAGCCTGCAAAAATCATGAGCGAAAAACTCATGAACAAAACCAATGCCGAAGCTATTCTCAATCTCATAATATATCCTCCCTTTTTTATAAACTTAGATCAGAACATTAATTTTATAATATCTTAACAGGTCTGGAATATTATTTCAATTGAATCCGTCTTACATTTTTCTTACAAATTTCTCTCTTTCCAAGATCCTTATTTTCTTGCAATAAAGAAGAAACGCGGAAAACGGAGAATTACCCTGCCATTTTCCCTCGCCGGATAAGCAGTCTTGATCTCTTCCATGATATCCTGTTCAAAAGATTCTTTTTTATCTTCCGGCAAAACATCCAGATACGGTTTCAGTCCGGTGGAACGGTACCATTCTAAAATGTCCTGTATTGAATTCATGCTGTGATAATAGTATGTTCTCCACATCGAAAAGTCAGGCGAGACACGCGAAAGCAGGTCAAAGTATTCCTCCGGCGTAAGGTTAAAGAATACTCTTGGATTTGGGAAATAAGATTTCCACTTATCGGAGCCTGTTACCTTTTGTATCAGCAGTTGAATCGGTTCATCATAGTTCATCGGCATTTGAACGGCAATGGCGCCGCCGCTTTTCAGCACGCTCATCCAGTACGGTATAATCCGGTCATGGTTCTCAATCCACTGGATACAGGCGTTGGAAAACACAAGATCAAAATCCTTTCCCAGTGTTTCCAGTTCACTGGACGCGTCGCATATCCGGAATTCCAGCTGCGGGCAATTTTTGCGCGCGGCTTCAATCATGTTTTTCGAACTGTCGATGCCGATAATCTCCGCGTTGGGGTACCGTTGAGCCAAAACCTGTGTGCTGTTTCCCGGCCCGCACCCGATATCGAGAATTTTAACCGGGGCCTCAAGCGGAACATGGCTTAACAAATCCGCAGCCGGCTGTGTGCGCTCCCGTTTGAATTTCAGATATTGATTAGAGTCCCAGTCTGACAAATGAATTCCTCCTTTGGCCAAAATAGAAGGAGCGCTGTTCAAAGCGCCCCTTGTTTATTTACTGATGCTGTTTAAAAGGCCGCCCTTTTCAATAATATTTTGGATAAACGGTGGGAACGGCTGCGCCTGATAGCTCTTACCGGTGGTTTTATTCTGAATCAGACCGGTATCAAAGTCCACCTCCACCTCATCGCCGCTCTGAATTTCGCTTGCCGCCGCTTCACATTCGAGAATGGGAAGACCGATATTAATCGCATTGCGGTAAAAAATACGCGCGAAGGTACTCGCGATAACGCAGGAAACACCGCTCGCCTTAATCGCAATCGGCGCGTGCTCGCGCGAGGAACCGCAGCCAAAATTTTTATCCGCTACAATCAGGTCGCCCTGCTTTACCTTCTTAACAAAATCCTTATCGATATCCTCCATGCAGTGAGAAGCCAGCTCGGCGTGGGAAGCCGTATTTAAATATCTTGCAGGGATAATCACGTCGGTATCAACGTTATCTCCGTATTTATGAACAAATCCATGTGCATTCATTTCTGTATCCTCCTCAATTAAACCTGTTCCGGGTCGGTGATGTAGCCCGTCACCGCGCTGGCCGCGGCTACCGCCGGGCTGGCAAGGTAAACTTCAGACTCAACATGCCCCATTCTTCCTACGAAATTGCGGTTCGTCGTGGAAATGGCACGCTCGCCCTTTGCCAGAACACCCATATGTCCGCCGAGGCAGGGTCCGCAGGTCGGGGTGCTGAATACCGCTCCGGCCTCGACAAAAATTTCCGCCAGCCCTTCGCGGAGCGCCTGCAAATAAATAGCCTGTGTTCCCGGCAGAATGATACAGCGCACATTCTTTGCGACCTTTTTGCCCTTGAGGATGGAAGCGGCGGCACGAAGATCCTCCATGCGCCCGTTGGTGCAGGAGCCGATCACGCTCTGGTCAATCTTTATTTTGCCGACTTCATCGATAATCTTGGTATTCTCCGGCAAATGCGGGAAGGAAACCGTCGGGCGGAGCCGGGAAAGGTCGATTTCATAGGTCTCGTCGTAAACCGCGTCCTCATCCGCTTCAAAAATCACCGGTTCGCGCTGAAAACGGTCTTTTTCATAGGCGAGCGTAACCTCATCCACCGGGAAAATCCCGTTTTTTGCCCCGGCTTCAATCGCCATATTGGCAATACAGAGTCGGTCGTCCATCGAAAGCTCCATTACCCCGTCCCCGGTAAATTCCAGAGAACGGTAAAGCGCGCCGTCCACACCGATCATACCGATTAAATGCAGGATAACATCCTTGCCGCTCACCCATTTGGCCGGTTTGTTTTTCAACACGACCTTAATCGCGGACGGAACCTTAAACCAGGTTTTTCCGGCGATCATGCCCGCTGCCATATCGGTGGAACCCACGCCGGTGGAAAACGCGCCCAAGGCGCCGTAGGTGCAGGTGTGGGAATCCGCGCCGATGATGCAGTCACCCGGGCCGACCAGCCCTTTTTCCGGCAGGAGCGCGTGCTCAATTCCCATTTCGCCCACATCGAAAAAATTTGTAATATCGTATTTGTTCGCGAAATTACGTACCTGAAGGCATTGCTCCGCTGCCTTGATATCCTTGTTCGGTGTAAAATGATCCAGCACCAGCGCAATTTTATCCTTATGAAAAATTGAGGATGCCCCGCATTTTTCAAACTCATTGATCGCAACCGGGGAAGTAATGTCGTTCCCCAACACCATATCCAGCCTTGCTTCAATCAGCTGCCCGACCTCCACCTTCGGCAATCCCGCGTGCGCCGCGAGAATCTTCTGTGTCATCGTCATACCCATAAACATATCCTCCGTTCCTGATTTATTCCTCTAAAAAGCTTGCAGTCTGTTTTGTGTGCCTTCATTATCACATGGTTCTTGCATAAAGAATGTAACGCGTGATACAATCTAGTAAATATCCGGTATATCTTCTCCATATATAGAAAGGAAGTATCTGACATGGAAGAAAAAAATAACAAATGGGACGTGTTGGAAAAAACCCTCACGCCCCGTACTTATCCAAAAAATCAAATGATTTACTGGCAGGAATCCCCCGCCGACAAATTTTATTATTTAAAAAGCGGAAGCGTCAAGATTTTTCTCAGCTCGGAGAACGGCATGGAGAAAACCCTTACCGTTTTGGAGAGCGGAAACATCTTTGGCGAGGCCGCCTTCTTTGACGGACAGCCGCGCGTATCCTCCGCAAAAACCCTGGCACCCTCCGAAATCATCACGGTAACCCGGAAAAATCTTTTGGAATGCATCCGCCGGGAGCCGCAGCTTGCCATGAACCTGCTCACCTATCTGTCGCAGACCATCCGCATGCTTTCCGCACAGGTAGACGCCATGACCTTTTTACAGGCAGACCAGAGAATCGCGCGCCTGTTGCTGAATCTGGCGGTAAACGGTTCGGTTACGGCAACCCACGACGACCTGGCGGGTCTTGCGGGCGTCTCGCGAGTGACCGTCAGCCGGATTCTCAACATCTTTGCGCGAAAGGGCTGGGTCAGTACCAGCTATCGCGAAATCCTCCTGTTGGATGAACCCGGATTAACGGAATTTATTCAAGGTTAATTATTTCTCAAAAACAGCGCCGCGGGAGCCGGAGGTCACCAAACTCGCGTAACGCTTCGCGTAGCCGGAAAGCTCCTGCTTCGGTGCTTGCCATTCGGCTCTGCGCTTTGCCAGCTCCTCATCAGAAACCTGTAGGGTAAGCTGACGGTTAACGATATCCACGTTAACCAAATCCCCGTCGTGAATCAGCGCGATTGTGCCGCCTGCCGCCGCTTCGGGGGAAACATGTCCCACCGCCGCGCCCCGGGTCGCGCCGGAGAAGCGTCCGTCCGTAATCAGCGCAACACTGGAGCCAAGACCGATGCCTTCGAGCGCCGAGGTGGGCGCAAGCATTTCTCTCATGCCGGGGCCGCCCTTCGGGCCTTCATAGCGGATGACCACCACGTCGCCCTCTTTAATCTGACCGCCGAGGATTGCGTCACCGGCCTCCTCCTCGCTGTCGAAGCAGCGGGCCGGACCGGTGTGCTGCATCATTTCCGGCGCAACGGCGCCCTGCTTTACCACGGCGCCCTCCGGAGCGATATTCCCTTTCAGGATTGCAATCCCGCCGTCCTTGCGCAGCGGATTTTCAACCGTATGGATGATGGTTCCGTCGGCTTCCTTCGCATTCTGAATTCTTTCGCGGACAGTGCCCTTTACCGTCGGAATGTCCAGATTGATCAGATTCTGCTTTGAAAGCTCCTTCATCACCGCAGGAATACCGCCGACCTGATTTAAATCAGTAATAAAGATTTTCCCTGCGGGATTCAGCTTGCAGATTTGCGGCGTAGCGCGACTGACCTTGTCAATGGTATCAATATCAAGCGGAACGCCCATCTCATAGGCGATCGCGGTCAGGTGCAGAACGGAGTTTGTGGAGCAGCCAAGCGCCATTTCACTGCGAAGGGCATTGGTAAATGCCTTTTCGGTCAGGATATCGCTCGGCTTCAGGTTTTGCTTGTACAGCTCCATAATCTGCTCGCCCGCTTCTTTGGCAAGGCGGATTCTCGCGGCGTAAACCGCAGGAATGGTGCCGTTGCCCGGAAGCGCCATGCCGATGGCTTCGGTAAGACAGTTCATGGAGTTTGCGGTGTACATGCCCGAGCAGGAACCGCAGCCGGGGCACGCGGCTTCTTCCATTTCCGTCAAATCCGCTTCGCTCATCTTACCCGCGGCGTAGCTGCCCACAGCCTCGGAAAGCTCGGAGAATCCGATGCGCTCCCCTCTGAATTCACCCGGCAGCATCGGGCCGCCGCTGACAAATACGCTCGGCAGGTTCATCCGGCAGGCAGCCAGCAGCATTCCGGGGACAATCTTGTCGCAGTTCGGAATAAAGACGACCGCGTCCAACGGATGAGCGGTCAGCATCACTTCAATGGAATCCGCGATCAGCTCGCGGGAGCAGAGGGAGTACTTCATTCCCTTATGATTCATCGCAAGTCCGTCGCACACACCAATGGTATGAAACTCGAACGGAACGCCGCCCGCGCTGCGGATTCCCGCCTTTACGGCTTCCCCGATTTCGCGCAGGTGCTTATGACCCGGTATGTAATCGCTGGCGGAATTGACCACCGCCACAAACGGGCGCTTTATTTCCGCGTCTGTTAAACCGAGTGCCTTTAACAGCGCGCGCTTCGGCGCACACTTCGGGCCTTCTTTTAAGGAATCGCTTCTCATTTTAAATCCCCCTTATTTATTTCTTTGTAATTTCATCGAACAGCCTCTTACAATCCGCGTAATATGCTGTTTTATCCTGCTGCTTTTCCAGCTGGGTATCCGCAATGGTACGCATGGAAATACTGAGTTTTTTCAATATTTCCTGGCTGATTTCCGGCGTATCATTCAATTTTAAGGTAGAAAGCCGTTTGCAATCCGTAAGGTTCATACGCATTTTTTCATAATCCTTCGCGTTTTCCGCAGGCTTGCTCCCGTCCAGATAGGTAAACATCTGAAGCTCGTCCTGTTCATTTCGGAAGGATTTATCATCGGTAATAAAGATCATGCTGGTTCCGTTGGATAGGTCGTTGGTTACCTTTACGTAACCCGCCATCCGCACGTTAGGGTCGATCATTCCGCCCGAAGAGTCGGTCTGCATCACATAATTATTCACGCTCACGATCACTTTACCGTCTCCATTGCGGTCTTGACCGTATTTCGTTATCTCCGCCTGCAACGCGTCTATTGCCTCAGCCGGATATGCCGTTTCGGTTATCATTCCGATTTCGTAATCCGGGTTGACCTTCGAGGTCATGTCATATACAAAGAACAGCACTACAAAAATTAAAAAGGCTCCGATAATCACATGCCATTTATGGTAATACCAGAAATTTTCCCATCTTGATTTCGGGGTTTTCTTCCCGGTCTCCGTCTGGGGCTGATGGATTGTCTCCCCGCCGCCGTCCAAGAGATACCTTTCCCTTGCCACTTGTTATCACTCCCTGGGTTTCATAGTGGGGAACAGCAGAACATCGCGGATGGATGCGCTGTCGGTCAGCAGCATAACCAGGCGGTCAACGCCCATACCCATTCCGCCGGTCGGCGGCATACCGTATTCCAAAGCGGTCAGGAAATCCTCATCAATCATGTTGGCTTCCTCGTCGCCGGCTGCGCGCAGCTCCATCTGTCTCATAAAGCGTTCCCGCTGGTCGATTGGGTCGTTCAGCTCGGAGTATGCGTTTGCCAGCTCGCGGCGCGTTACGAACAGCTCAAAGCGCTCCACCAGTGCGGGGCAGTCCGGCTTGCGCTTGGTCAGCGGCGAAACCTCGACCGGGTAGTCGTAAATGAAGGTTGGCTGAACAAGCTTTTCCTCTACCTTCTCCTCAAATACCAGCGACATGATGTCGCCCCATCTGTCGGTCGCCTTCGTCGGCAGCTTCAGCTCTTTGGCGACTTCCTTTGCTTTTTCCGTATCACCCGTAAATGAAAGGAAATCAATTCCGGTATATTTCTTAATCGCGTCGTTCATCGAAAGCCGTGCGAACGGAACTGCAAGACTGATTTCCTCGCCCTGATAGGTAATCTGATCGGTGCCGCAGGCCTTGAGCGCGCACGCATTGATCATGTTTTCGGTTACTTCCATCATGCCGTTGTAGTCCGTGTAGGCTTCGTAAAGCTCGACCGTGGTAAACTCCGGGTTATGCTTTACATCCATGCCTTCGTTGCGGAAGATGCGCCCAATTTCATACACGCGTTCCATTCCGCCGACAATCAGTCTCTTTAGGTGCAGCTCGGTCGCGATTCTCAGGTACATATCGATATCGAGCGTATTGTGATGGGTAATGAACGGTCTTGCCGTCGCTCCGCCTGGAATGGTGTTCAGAACCGGAGTCTCGACCTCAATGTAATCCCTGCCGTCCAAAAAACTGCGCATCGTGCGGATAATCTCGCTGCGCTTGATAAAGGCATCCTTTACCTCCGGGTTAACAATCAGGTCAACATAACGCTGGCGGTAACGGAGGTCGGTATCCTTTAAGCCGTGGAATTTCTCCGGCAAAGGCAGCAGCGACTTGGAAAGCAGCTTGATTTCCTTTGCGTGAACGGAAATTTCGCCTCTGCGGGTACGGAAAACATACCCCTTTACGCTGATAATATCACCGAGATCCCAGTAGCTTTTCAGGTCGTTGTAGCTTTCTTCGCCGACC
>JAEZWL010000119.1 GCA_023420245.1 Bacillota bacterium
ATGAAGCGACCGGTCAGTATCAGCTCTATATTGAGGATATGCAGCCGGATGGACTTGGCGCGCTGAATTTGGCGTTTGAACAGTTAAAGCGCAAGCTGGAGGCGGAAGGTCTCTTTTCTCAGGAAAGAAAGAAACAGATTCCGAAATATCCGGAGCGTATTGGTGTGATTACTTCTCCGACCGGAGCTGCCGTTCATGATATCACTACCATTTTAGCCCGCCGCTATCCTTTGGCCGAGGTTGTATTCTGCCCCGTGTTGGTACAGGGGTCGGGCGCCGCGCCTCAGATTGTCGCGGCATTAAATAAATTTAACAGGCTTAGGTGTGCGGACGTTATTATTCTGGGCAGAGGCCGCGGGTCGCGGGAGGATTTATGGTCGTTTAATGAAGAAGCCGTTGCGCGCGCGGTGGCTGGGTCTCGAATCCCCATCATTTCTGCGGTAGGACACGAAACGGATTTTACGATTTGTGACTTTACAGCTGATTTGCGTGCTCCCACGCCGTCTGCGGCGGCAGAGCTTGCGGTTCCAGACCGTAATGAATTAATGCAGGACATACAATATACCGCGTGGGTTTTAAACCAGAGGATTCAAACAGAAATAAATAACCAAAAACAAAGGCTGGATACAGCGGTTTCCGGTTATTCGTTTCGAAAGCCCCGGGAGCTGATTGACTTTTACCGCATTCGGGTTGACCACGCCGCTTCCAGGCTTTCGACTGGTATTCGGCAGAAAATGGAGATGTCGCGGACGGGCTTTTCCGCAGTCAGCGGAAAGCTGAACGCACTCAGTCCGCTGGCAACGCTCTCAAGGGGATTCTGTATGGTCTATGACGAAAAGGGAAAATCGGTCATAAAGGCCGCGCAAGTACAGGAGCAGGAAAGAATTACTGTGCGTTTTCAGGATGGGAATGTAATATGTGTGGCGCAGGGCAGGGAGGAAAGCGTATGAAAAAGGATATGTCGTTTGAGTCCGCAATGGAGAGGCTGGAAGAAATCGTGAGCAAATTGGAAAGCGGAAATGAATCGCTGGAGGCTTCTCTGAAGCTGTTTGAGGAAGGCTCGGCGCTTGCTGCTCTGTGTTACGGAAAGCTGCACAAGGCGGAACAAAAAATAAAGCAAATAACGGAATTTGAAGAAACAGACGGTGATCAGAATGCATAGCCTCCCCAAAAAAGACTATATTCCCATCATTGAGCGAAAATTAAGCGAGTATGTTCCGGAGCAGGAACTGATGCAGGCGGAATTATTTCACGCCATGCGCTACAGTCTTCTGGCGGGCGGAAAAAGAATCCGTCCGATTCTTGTTTTGGAGTTTTGCCACGTTTTGGGCGGGGATATTAAAGCGGCATTACCGTTTGCCTGCGCGGTGGAAATGATTCATACCTATTCCCTGATTCACGACGACCTTCCCTGTATGGATAACGATGATATGCGGCGCGGCAAGCCGTCCAATCATAAGGCATTCGGAGAGAGCACGGCGCTGCTTGCCGGAGACGCCCTGCTGACGAAGGCTTTCGAAATTATGCTGTCGCCGGAGGCCGTAAGGCACGCCGGAGCGCAGCACGCTGCACAGGCCGCAGGAATTCTTGCACGGGCCGCCGGTGGTCACGGGATGATCGGAGGTCAGGTGATTGACTTGATGAGCGAGGGAAAAGCCGTTTCTCTCGATACACTAAAAAAGATGGACGACTGCAAAACGGGAGCGCTGATTGTAGCGGCAGCGAAAATGGGCTGTGTGCTTGGCGGAGCGAACGAGGAACGGCTTACGGCAGCGGAGATTTATGCCCGTTCAATTGGCCTTGCATTTCAAATTGTTGACGATATTCTTGATGTAACCGGCGATACACAAATCCTTGGCAAGCAGGTCGGCAGTGATCAGGAAAATGACAAATGCACATATGTTACCTGCTTGGGGCTGAAAAATGCGAAAAGGATGGTTGACGATTTGACCGAAACCGCCATCGAATCCCTTATTTGCTTTGGTAACGGTTCGGAGTACCTGGCTGAGTTGGCAAAAGACCTGACGATGCGCAGAAATTAATCTCAGCTCATATGACTTAAACCGTTGAAATCATTCGTCTTCATTCCTAATTTCCTCCTTTTGATATGTTAGTTGCAATTTGCAGACCGCAGCTTCATAATATCAAAAGGAGTTTTTTGTTGTACTCAACGCTAAAGCTTTTCTGAACATTCCGGCACAGCCGGGAGGAGATATAGTCAATTCGATTATGGCACAAACAAAAGCGCCTTGACCCGGCTTCATGAAGAACCGGTTCAAGGCGCTTTTTCGGTTAAAATTGATTGTTAGCTCTTGTGCTTTTGAATCCCGCTGTATACAATGCCGCGGGTCGCGTCGATGGTTACCGCGGTTCCGCTCTTCAAAATTTGGGTGGCGTGTTCCGCGCCGACGATTACGGGTTTATCCAGAGCAAGACCGACAATTGCCGCGTGCGAGTTCATTCCGGGTTCCTCCGTGATGACCCCCGCCGCCGATTTTAAAATATGCAGCAGTGTGTTCGAGGTCTGAGGAATCACAAGGATATCGCCGTTTTTAAAGCTTTTTTCCGCTTCTTCCTCATTCGCGCAGACGCACAGATTCCCGCAGATGGAGCCCTTGGTCGCGCCCATACCGGATACCAAAACGTCGCCGACGAGCTGAACCTTCAATAGATTGGTAGTACCTGAAATTCCAAGAGGAACCCCGGCGGTAATAACGACCAGGTCTCCGTTCTTTACGAGGTTTTCCTTGCGCGCAACATCAACCACGTGGTCGAACAATTCGTCCGTATTGTCTTTTTCATCTACCATAATGGGAACGACGCCCCAGGAAAGATTCATCTGCCGCTGAACGGTCGGGTCGGTTGTCCCGCTGATGATGGGACATTCGGGACGGTATTTCGAGATCATCCGGGCGGTTCTGCCAGATTTGGATACGGTAATAATCGCGACTGCTCCCAAATCCTGCGCCGTGGTGCAGGTTGCGTGTGAAATAGCGGAGGTTACGTACGGCTCCTCGTTAAAATCCCGTTTGGCAAAAATTGCCCGGTAATTAATGTCGCGCTCTGCGCGCTCCGCAATGATTGCCATTGTTTTCAATGCCTGAATCGGGTAATCGCCCGCGGCGGTTTCGCCGGAAAGCATAATGGCGCTGGTACCGTCGTAAATGGCGTTCGCGACGTCTGTTGCCTCCGCTCTGGTCGGGCGGGGATTTTTAATCATAGAGTCGAGCATCTGGGTGGCGGTGATTACCTGCTTGCCCGCGTTATAGGCTTTTTTGATCAGCTTTTTCTGGATTACCGGAATTTCTTCGAGTGGAATTTCCACACCGAGGTCGCCTCTCGCCACCATGATTCCGTCAGAGAGCCGGATAATATCATCAATATTTTCTACACCGTCCGAATTTTCAATTTTGGCAATGATTCGAATTTTATGGCAGTTGTGCTTTTCCAGCTCGGTTCTTAAATCGATGATGTCCTCCGGTGAACGGGTGAACGAAGCCGCGATAAAATCAAAATCCTCTTTTACGGCAAAAGCGATATCCGATTTGTCTTTTTCGCTGATAAAGGGCAGAGAAAGCTTGATTCCGGGAACGTTCACTCCCTTTTGCGCGGATAAGGTGCCCCCGTTTACAATGGTGCACTGAATATCGGTGTTGGTACAGGAATCCACCTTCAATTCGATCAGACCGTCGTCTATTAAAATTTTTGCGCCGGGGTGAACCTCGCCCGGAAGACGGTCAAAGGTGATGGAGACTATCGTTTCATCGCCGATAATATCCCGGTTGGTCAGCGCAAATTTGTCTCCTGCTTTCAGCGTGACTTTCGGCGTTTTAAAGCTTTTTATTCGGATTTCAGGTCCCTTGGTATCCAGCAGGAGCGCAACCGGAAGCTTCAGCTCCTTCCGGCGCTTCTTCACCGTATCGGCCCGAACCTTCTGGTCAGCCGCGGTTCCGTGCGAAAAATTCAGCCTTGCCACATTCATCCCGGACAGCATCAGCTGACGCAGCACATCTTCACCGTCGGTCGCGGGTCCAAGCGTACAGATGATTTTCGTTTTCCTCATTTTAAAAACTCCACTTCAAATATATAGTATAATGTTAATATTCAACCAGTATATATATTACAATACCTTCCTCAATTAATCAACTTTAGTTAAGGTTTTATCATGCAGAATCTGCTTGTTGAAATATTGTTGGATTCGTTATACAATTACTCTATGAAATAATTTAGTAAAGGATTGCTCATTTTGAGAAGGCATTCGGAAAAAATAGTAAAGAGCAGGCAAGGCTGGCGAAAAGCCGACCAGGTTAAAAAATTAAAGATTGTGATGACGTTTGTCGCGGTGGCCCTGTGCGTTTCGGTTGCCGCGGGCTCCGTCATGCTTTGGATACAGGTGAAGCACCCATTTGACACCGCGGTTCAAACCAACGTCCCTGTCAGCTCGGCGGCGCCCGCTTCCTCCAGAAGCGACGATCTACCGGTGTATGAAGACAGCTACAATTTGGTAGTTGTGGATAGCGAAAGACCGCTCAAGGCTGATTTTACCCTTTCTCTGCAACAGTATGAAGGGATAACCGTTGATGAAAGAATTCTTCCCGCTTTACAAAAAATGATGCAGGATGCAAAATCAGCCGGATGCGAGCTGAAGCTGAAAAACGGCTACGTGGACGCGAAAACGCAGGACGGTCTGTTTCAGTCCATGGTGCAGAAGTTGATGAAGGAACAGAATTATTCACAGGTGCGGGCGGAAAATCAGGCGCAGAACACGGTCGGGCGCGGCGGTTTTAATGAGAACCAGACCGGAATGGCCGTGGAGCTTACCGCTCCTGGACTTGCGGCGGGTGCAGGCTTTGAATCTACCCCGCAGTATAATTGGCTGATTAAAAACGGTATTAATTACGGGTTTATCCTTCGGTATCCTGAAAATAAATCGAGTGTGACAGGAATTGATTTTCGACCGGGTCATTTTCGGTATGTCGGGAAAGAAAACGCGGTAAAAATGAGGGAGTATTCGATGTGTCTTGAAGAATATGCCGCTTATATCCGCAAGCAGAAGGCCGGTTCATAAAGGAATATTGTCAATTAACTCCAAAACCAACCAGTCTTTGCGGTCTATTTTCCTGTTGCTGCGTTGTCCTCCTCGCCAGACGCCAGCCTGGCTTCGTCGTCCGCCTTGCGTCACGAAAATTATACGCGCAAATACTTAGCGATTTTTTAAGTTAATCGACTATATTCCCTCATTTTATTGGTCCGCATTCTTCTTTTGTCATTTCTTTAACAAAATATAAACAAAATATTAAACAAAACTATAAACTTTTTCACTAAATTTACGCTTAAGGGCTTGTGTTATTCCAAAAGTTATGATAAAATGTAACCAATTTGTAACGATTGTTAATATAATGTAATGAATACGACTTGATTATGTTCAAGAAAGCGGGAGTGCACAGGATGATAAAAAGAATGATTTCTACACTGGTAGCAACAGTCTTAATATTGAGCGGAATTTTTGTAATGAATGCGCCCTCGGCCAAAGCTGCCGATGCCAAAACCGGCACCGGTCTTGCGGAACATGTTTTGAATGCACACAATGAAGGCTGGAAATACAGATCCGGCTGTTACGGTCAGTTTGTGAACGGAAACCGCTCTACGGACTGTTCCGGTCTGATTAAGGCTTACCTTTGGTGGACCGATGAAAATTCCAATCCAAAACCAGGCGCGGTTGCGGTTGCGGGAAGTTCCGGTTCTATGCTGGGCTCCGCAAAAGTCAGCGGCACGATTAATTATTCGGATTCCTCCTCTTT
>JAEZWL010000219.1 GCA_023420245.1 Bacillota bacterium
GTGCAAAGGCGCTGTAACAGCTCAAAATCCGCCATCACTTCACCCCCTTTATGTACTGCGCAATGAGGATTGCAGTGTTTTCCACATCCTCCAGATCAACCACCTCGACCGGGGTGTGCATATAGCGCAAGGGGATGGAAAGCAGTGCAGACGGCACTCCTGCCCGGGTCATGGCAACCTCGTCGGCGTTGGTTCCGGTCGAGTTGCCCATGATATCCAGCTTATAGGGGATATCGTTCGCCTTTGCCAGCTCAATCAGCGTGCCGCTCATGGCGCGGTCAAGCGGCGGCGCGATGCCGATCATCGGTCCGCCGCCGCGCTTTCCGCATTTGGACGGGGGAACATCCGGCTGCTCGGCAAAACCAACATCCACCATAATGGCCTGTGTCGGATTAATCGCGTAGGCTCCGGTTCTTGCCCCCTGCCCTCCGACTTCTTCCCTGCCGCTGCAAAGAATGGTCAGCTCGCAGTTCAGTCGGGTATCCGCGAGAAGCTGCGCGCATCGAATCAGCGACGCGACGCCGGAACGGTCATCCAGCGCGGCGGCGGCAACCCGGCTTCCGATCAGGCTCTTGGGCTCGCTGTTCAGAAGAATCCGGTCACCCGGCTGAAGCAGCGCCTGTGCTTCTTCTGCGGTCAGCCCGACGTCAACCGTCATTTTATCAACGCTCTCCACCTTTTCCTCCTTGGAATCAGACAGGTGGGGCGGTGTGCAGCCGACAATTCCGGTCAGCGTTTCTTTGCCGTAAACCGTGACCGGGCTGCCCGGAAGCACCCGGCGGTCCACACCGCCGCAGCGGTCAATCCGCAGAAAGCCATCGTCATCGATTCCGGTTACGATCAGACCGATCTGGTCAATATGCGCGTCGAGCATGATATGGTTCTTCGCGCCCCTGTTTCCCATGCGGGCAACCACATTGCCCATTTTATCGATGCTGGTTTCCGCGTATTTTGCAAGCTCCTTTGCCGCCGTTTTCGCCGCAGCAGCCTCGTCGCCCGGTGTGCCCGGCGCGCCGCAAAGGCGAAAAACCAGGCTTCTCAGTTCATCCAATTCTCTCAATCATTTCACTCCGTTATTCATTGCATCTGTTATTTCAGCTGATTAACCAGCTTCTTAAATTCTTCTCCGCGCGTCTCGTAGTTCGGAAACATATCGAAGCTGGCGCACGCCGGAGAAAGAGAAACCACGTCTCCGCTCACCGCTTCTCTGCGGCAGACGTTCACCGCCTCCTCCAGCGATTTCACGCGGAAGATTTTCGGGCAGCCTTCGCTGTAATTCGGGGCGGTCTTAACGCTTTGCTCAATTTGATCCGCAGTCGCGCCCATCAGCACCAGCGTTTTTACTTTGTCGGCAACAACCGGACCGAAGGAATCAAAGGGAATCCTCTTATCGTAGCCGCCGGCGATTAAAATTATTTTTTCTTCATAGAGGGAGAGCGTTCCGTTCGCCGTTCTGCTCGGCGTTGTGCCGATGGAATCGTTAAAATAACGGACTCCTTCCAGCTCGCGAACAAACTCGTTGCGGTGCTCTACGCCGCCGAAGGTCTTGGCGACCTGCGCCATTACGCTGATATCCACGTAGCCCCACAGTGCGGAAACCGCCGCCATGTAGTTTTCGATATTATGGCTTCCGGGTATTTTAATCTCACCGGCATCCATGACAAAGGTATCCTTTCCATTGGCGGAAAAGATAATCTGATTCTTTTCATTGAGCCACGCACCGTATTCGCATTTCTGTTTCCGGCTGAACCGCATGGTTTCGCCGCGAACCGATTCCGCAAAACCGGCTGTAATTTCATAATCCGCGTTCAGCACCGCGCGGCCGAACGCGCTTTGGTGCAGTATGATATTTTTCTTGGCGTCGATGTATTCCTGCATATCCTTATGCATATCAAGATGGTTCGGCGTGACGTTGGTCACCACCGCGACATCCGGGCTGCGGCGCATGGAAATCAGCTGAAAGCTGGAAAGCTCCGCCACGGCAAAATCCTCGGGGCGCATCGCTTCAATCTCCGGCAGAAGCGGATTCCCGATATTGCCGCCGAGATGGACGGTTTTTCCCGCCGCCTTGAGCATTTCAGAAATAACGGTAGTGGTGGTGGTTTTTCCGTCGCTGCCGGTTACCGCAATGATTTTACAGGGGCAAAGCTCAAAAAAAACCTCCATTTCCGAAGTGACTGCCGCGCCGTGTGCGCGCGCCTCATTCAGCTCCGGAAGAAAGTACTTCATCCCGGGGGTTCGGAAAATGATATCCTCACGAAGCTCCTTCAGATAATCGTCACCCAGCTTTAATTTTACGCCAAGGCGTTCCAGCTCATCGGCGGTATTGCCCAGCTTCTCCCTGCTCCGCCTGTCGCGCGCCGTCACAAGCGCGCCGCGCTGTGCGAATATTTTTACCAGCGGCAGATTGCTCGATCCAATTCCGCAGAACGCAACTGTTTTTCCCTTGATCATCTGATAAAATTCTTCTGTATTCATACCTGCCTCCAACTGCATGATTTCGCGGCGCCGCAGAACCCCGGGCGCAAAACCGTAATACATATTGATTATTATACGTTTCAGAGCGAAAAATAGCAAGGGATACCGGACAGAAAAAACGTCCCCGCAGCTGCCTGCGGAGACGCGGATTATTCCTGTAATTCGGCTAGGCTTTTTCCCAGATAGGCCGAAGCCCTGTCTGACGGCATGGGGCGTGCATACCGATAGCCCTGAATGCGATCACAGCCGCAGAGCCGGACAAATTGATCGTGCTCCGTTGTTTCCACCCCTTCGGCGATTACCAAAAAATTCATATTTTCAAAGGTCTTGGTCAAATCGCGGATGAGAATATAGCATTTCTGATTTGTCATGGAATCCCATATCAGGCTTTTATCTATTTTAATCATATGGAATGGCAGATCGATTACATGGGTCAAATTGGAGTAACCTGTGCCGAAATCATCAAGCGCGAACCGAATCCCCGCTTCGCTCAGCTTTCTGATCTTATCTGCCGCGACGGCGTAATTGCTGACCAAAATACTTTCGGTCACCTCAAAGATAATACGGCTCGGGCAGATTCCGTTCCCCCGAATAATCTGAAGGAGGCGCGGTACGATATCCGCTTTCATCAGCTGCACCACAGAAAGGTTGATGGATACCGTATTGATGTTTACCCCGCACTGGAGCAGATCCCGAATATACTTGCAAACCTTATCCACAACCAGATACCCGATATCCACAATCAG
>JAEZWL010000015.1 GCA_023420245.1 Bacillota bacterium
ACAGTCCGCTGTTAAGAAGATTGATGTCCGCGGTTGTTGCGCTCCTATTGCTGTTCTATATCGGATATCAGGTCTATACGACTCATTATAAAATTGTGCAGACAGAAACCGCGTCCTACGACAGCACCTCGGATACCGTTCAGGTGGAGGGTGTCGCAATCCGCAAGGAGAGCGTCATCACCAGCAAGCTGAACGGCGAGATTGATTATGTGCTGAGCGATGGGGGCAAGGTGGCGAAAGACGGCGTAGTCGCTCGGGTCTATTCCGATTCACAGGGTGCGGCGGCGCAGCAGCAGCTTCAGAATATCGACAATTCCATCGCAAAGCTGCAAAGCCTCAGTTCCCCCGGCGGAACCTATGCCGCTGATATTGAGTCGATTAACAGAGAAATCAACCAGAAGCTTACAGAGCTGCTCGGCAGGGTGAATTCCTATGAATATGAGGGTATGCCCGGCAGCCGGGAGGATTTGCTCTACCTGGTGAATGAGCGGCAGGTGGTAACCGGAAAAACCGTGAATTTTAATTCCCGGATTAACGCCCTCAAGGCGCAGCGCAGCACACTGGCTGCCAACGGCGCGAAGGCGACCGGCGCGATTCAATCGCCCGTTCCCGGTTACTTTATCCGTTCTGTAGACGGTCTGGAATCCGTATACGATTATTCCCGTGTTCTGAGCCTCAGACCGAAGGAATTCAGGGAAAAACAGAGTGCCGCTCCGAGTATTCCCTCCGGGGCGGTGGGGAAGGTTTGTACGGAGTATAACTGGTATTTTGCGTTCCCGATTAAATCCAGTCAGGCTTCCGAGTTTAAACTGGGGGACAAGGTATCCATCCGGTATCCGTTCGCCTCCAGCGATGCCGTTACGGCGACGGTGGCGGCGGTAAATCAGGAGCCGAAGGAGTCTGAGGCAGTGGTCGTTCTGCAAAGCGACCGGATGAATTCCTCCATCGCTTCCATCCGGAACGCAACGGCACAGGTTCAGACCCAGAACTATACCGGAATCCGGGTTAGTCAAAAGGCGGTTCATTTTCTGCCGGTAAAGAAGACAGTAAAAGATAAAAACGGAAAAAGCACAACGGTCACAAAAGAGGTAAAAGGCGTTTTTGTGATGCACGGGAGCGAAATCAAATTCAAACAGATTTTCCCGCTGTTCAGTACCGAAAGCTACGTGATCTGTGAGGCAAATCCTCCCGCAGAGGATTTGATGACCGATAAGACCGTACAGCTTTCTGATGAGGTTGTTGTGGAAGGGACAGATTTATTCGATGGAAAAGTTATCAAATGAGCTGGAACAGCGTTTTCGCAATTTGGAGGAAAATCTTAAAATCATTCAAAGCCAGATTGCCCAGGCGGCGGTGAAGTCGGGGCGCGACCCGCGCGATATTACGCTGCTCGCCGCCACCAAAACCGTTCCGGTTGAGGTGATTAACCACGGCATTGCGCTGGGTATCGACCATATTGGGGAAAACAAGGTGCAGGAGCTCTGTGAAAAATACGATTCCTATTCGCTGGAACACTGCGAGCTTCAGTTTATCGGTCATCTTCAGACCAACAAAGTGAAAAATATTGTCGGAAAGATCGGCATGATCCAGTCGGTCGGCAGTGTGAAGCTGGCAAGCGAGATTTCGCGGCTGTCTTTGCCCCGCTCGCTTACCACCGATGTTCTCATCGAAGTGAATATCGGGAGCGAGGCAAATAAATCCGGTGTTCTGCCTCAGGATTTATTTGGTATTCTGCCTGAAATCGCCGCTTTGCCGTCCGTTCGTGTGCGCGGTCTCATGGCAATTCCGCCCGCAGATGCCGCCGAGAGTGAAACAATGGCTTATTTTTCAAATATGTTCAAATATTTTGTTGACATAAAGACTAAAAAAATAGATAATATTCATATGGATTTTTTATCTATGGGAATGTCATCCGACTATTATCAGGCAATTCTGGCCGGAGCAAATATGGTTCGGGTAGGCTCAGCGCTTTTCGGCCCTAGGATATATCACTCGTGATAAAAATTAAGGAGGCATATTATGGCAGGTTTTGTAGAAAAAATAAAAGGAATGTGGAACCCTCCGGAAGATGAATATGATTACGACTACGACGAAGCGCCATCGCAGGACATCACCTCAAACTCCGACGACATGAGCGAGATTCGTGAGCGCGATACCATTAAGCGTTCGCCCGTATCCGGCTCCGGCAATAAAGTGGTTAATATCCACGCGACCGCCCAGCTACAGGTCGTATTGTTCAAGCCGGAACGCTTCGGGGAAGAAACCTGCGCGGTTGCGGACGAGCTGATTAAAATGCACACGGTTGTTTTAAATATGGAAAACACCAACAAGGAAGTATCCCGTCGCATCATCGACTTTTTAAGCGGCGTGGCATACGCCAACGGCGGCAAGATAAAAAGGGTTGCAACCAGCACCTTTATTGTAACGCCTTATAATGTCGATTTGACAGGTGACGACGTGTTGGACGAGCTGGAAAACAGCGGCGTCTACTTTTAATGGACAAAAAACAGGATGACGGCGTGCTTGAGGCAAAGCTGTTTGACGCTGTGCGTCTTGCACAGAGCAGCCCCCGCTTTGTCGGCTTTTTAGATGAACGTCAGGCAGTTTTCGCGCAAAAGTTAATGGAACATATCCCTTTTAAAAACTATATGCTCTGGGGCGGATATGACGGCTCTGAGCGTGTAGTTTTTGGCGCATTTCCGGACTTTCAGCAGCCGGATGCTTCCGCGTTCCCGCTCGTGCCGATTACTGCGCTGTTTCGTTCGGTCGATGTACTCAGTCACCGCGATTTTCTGGGTGCGCTGCTTGCCAACGGCATTGTTCGGGAAACGATTGGGGACATCCTTGTCGAAGAGGGTCGGTGCGTCATCTTTGTCAGAGGGGAAATCAGCGATTTTGTCCTGTCTCAAACGGTGAAAATCGGTCGCGCGGGCGTAAAACTGTCGCAGGGCGCCTCGGAACCTCTTCCGCAGCGAAGCAGCTTTGAGGCTTTTTCCGCCGTCGTCGCCTCCGCAAGGCTGGACTGCATGGTCTCCGCCGCGCTTGGAACCAGCAGGGAAAAGGCTTCGGATATGATTCGAGCCGGTCTGGTAATGCTGAATCATGAAATCAATACATCCGTTTCAGCTTTAGTCGCTCAGGGCGGCAAGCTTTCGGTTCGGGGAAAAGGGCGCTTTATTGTTGACCGCATCGGCCCTCAGACAAAAAAAGGCAGACTGTGTGTCGCAGGCAGAAAATATATTTAACGGAGGGCTTCTAAATGCTAACATTGAACGATATTATCAACGCCAGCTTCCGGAAATCCGGCTTTTCGGGTTACCGAACGGAGGATGTCGATAAATTCATCGACGATGTCAGAGAATCCTATGATTCCCTGATTAAGAAGAATATCGAACAAAAAGAGGAATATGAAAAGCTGAAAGCCGAAAATAACCAGCTTCTTGAAAAGCTTAAAATACTCGCGGCCAAAGTTGAGGATTATCGTTCAGAAGAAGACGAGATCAAAAACGCGCTTGTCAGCGCGCAGAAGCTTGGCGACGCTTCCATCCGGGAATCCCGCCATAAGGCTGAAATTATTATCAAGGACGCAAGTTTAAAGGCGGAAAGAATTATCGCTGTCGCAAACAGTGACGTGGCCGAGCAGAAAAAAGAGCTGGAAAATCTCCAGAAAACCGTTTCCGATTTCCGCTCCAAGCTTCTGGCGTCCTATAAGGAGCACCTGACCCTAATCGATGCTCTGCCGGCGCAGAGGCCGGAGGTCAGGTCAGCCGAAGCGCAGGCTGAAGCATCGGTACAAAGCCAGCCCGCAGCAGCGCCGCAAAGTGCAAAACAAAACGCCGCAGAGGAAATTGCCGTGGATGAGCCGGAAGACCCGGTGTTCAGCGCGGAGGTTTCCGGATTTGAGGATATTGCCGCAGAGCCGCAGGCAGGTCGTTATGACGCGATTCAATACAGCAATGAATATGATGATATCTCCGCCGATTCCAATTCTCCGGACGGTATCCTTCCATAATAAATACTGATTTTCAGTATCCCTTTCCGAGGAATAAAAGCGCAGGGGGATACCAATTCTTATAAAATCAGCTTTAATACATTTATTAATACCTAAGGAGAGAAAAACCAATGGATTACAAAAGTACCCTGAATCTTCCCCAAACCGACTTTGCGATGCAGGCCGGTCTTCCGAAACGGGAGCCGGAAATGCTGAAAGCGTGGGAAGAGAATAAAATATACGAGAAGGTATTACAGAAAAACGAGGGCAAGCCCGTTTATGTGCTGCACGACGGTCCTCCGTACGCAAACGGAGACATCCATCTCGGTACCGCTCTGAATAAAACCTTAAAGGACATCATCGTCCGCTATAAAAATATGTCCGGCTTCAAGTCTCCCTATGTGCCCGGTTGGGATACCCATGGCTTGCCTACGGAGCTGAAAGCCAGAAAAAAGGCCGGCGTAGAGAACTCTACAACCATTTCTGATGTGGAGTTGCGCAAAATCTGCCGCGAATTCGCTCTGGGCTATCTGGATGACCAGAGAAACCAGTTTAAGCGTTTAGGCGGCATCGGAGACTGGGAGAACCCCTATATTACCCTTACCCATGATTTTGAAGCGAAGCAGATCGAGATTTTCTCCGAAATGGCAACAAAAGGCTTTATTTATAAAGGATTAAAGCCGGTATACTGGTGTCCGGAGTGCGAAACCGCACTTGCCGAGGCAGAAATTGAATATGCCGAAGACCCCTGTAATTCCATCTATGTTAAGTTCCGGGTAACAAACGATAACGGACTATTTACCGCGAAGGGTGCGGATTTAAAAAATACCTACTTTGTTATCTGGACAACCACAACGTGGACCATTCCGGGCAACGTGGCAATCTGCCTCGGTCCCGAGTTTGAATATTCCTTAATTAAGTGCGGAAACGAGTATTATGTCATGGCTACCGCTCTTTACGAAAGTGCGATGCAGGAAGCCGGAAAAACAGATTATGAAGTCATCGCAAGCTTTAAAGGCTCGGAGCTGAACCTGATGGAAACGCTTCACCCGTATCTGGACAGAACCTCCCTGGTGATCAACGGCGACCATGTAACCCTCGAAAGCGGAACCGGCTGTGTTCACACCGCTCCCGGACACGGTGTTGAGGACTTTGAAGTTTGCCACAGCCATTACCCGCAAATCCCGGTCATTGTCCCGGTAGACAGTCACGGCAGGCTTACCGCCGAAGCGGGGGAGCAGTTTGCAGGGCTAACCACCGTCAAGGCCAATAAGGCGATTGCGGAATATTTGCAGGAGATTGGCGCAATGTTTGCCATGAAGCAGATTGTTCACCAGTATCCGCACTGCTGGCGCTGCAAAAAACCGGTTTTGTTCCGCGCTACCGAGCAGTGGTTCTGCTCCGTTGATGCAATCAAGGAAAAAGCGGTTGATGAAATCAACAAAGTGAATTGGGTTCCGGCGTGGGGTCGCGATCGAATCACTTCTATGGTGATGGACCGCAATGACTGGTGCATTTCCCGTCAGCGCCGCTGGGGTGTTCCGATTCCGATTTTCTACTGTAAGGATTGCGGTGAACCCTTAATTTCCAAGGAAGCGATGCAAGCGGTATCTGAAATGTTCCGCGAAGAGGGTTCCGATTCCTGGTACAGTAAGGACGCGAAAGAGATTTTACCCGAGGGGATGAAGTGTTCCAAATGCGGGAGCACTGAATTTACCAAGGAACACGATATTATGGATGTCTGGTTTGATTCCGGCGTATCCCACGCCGCCGTGGCCGACCAAAGACCGGAGCTTCACTGGCCTGCCGATTTGTACCTGGAAGGCGCGGATCAATACCGGGGCTGGTTCCAGTCCTCGCTTCTCACCTCCGTCGCGTGGCGCGGCAAAGCGCCCTACAAGGCGGTTGTTACTCACGGCTGGGTTGTGGATGGCGAGGGTCGCAAGATGTCTAAATCCCTCGGCAACGGAATTGCGCCGCAGGAGATTGTGGAGCAGTACGGCGCCGATATTTTAAGGCTCTGGGTTGCCTCCTCCGATTATCACGCGGATATCCGCATCTCCAAGGAAATTTTGAAGCAGCTTTCCGACGCTTACCGCAAAATCAGAAATACAGCCCGGTTTATCTTGGGGAATATCAGCGACTTCAACCCCGATACCGATCTGGTTTCTTTCAATCAATTACAGCCCATCGACCGTTGGGCGCTTCACCGTTTCGATGAATTGACCAAAACCGTCTGCGAGGGCTACGAGTCCTTTGAATTCCACAACGCTTACCACGCAATCCACAATTTCTGCGTGGTCGACATGTCGAATTTCTATCTGGATGTTCTGAAGGACAGGCTTTATGTGGAGAAGGCGGACAGCGAGAGCCGTCGTGCAGCCCAAACCGTTATGTACCTGATTCTCGACGGAATGACCCGTTTAATCTCGCCGATTCTGGCGTTTACCTCCGATGAAATTTGGCACAGTATGCCGCACAGCGCCAAGGAGGACAAGGAATGCGTCCTCTTTAACGAAATGCCGAAGCCGACAGGTGTTGACGCGGATGATGATTTCGTTACAAGATGGGATAAAATCCACAGCGTCCGTGACGATGTTAAGAAAGCGCTTGAACTGGCGCGCGCCAACAAAATTATCGGCGCTTCTCTGGATTCCAAATTGCAGCTCTTCTGCACCGGGGAGCTTTACGACTTTATGAAGTCGGTACAGGACGAGTTGGCTGCGGTGTTCATCGTGTCGCAGGTTGAGATCAAAAACGAAGGTAAGGGAGAATTTACCGGGGAAGAGCTGCCGGAGCTCTCCGTCACCGTTACCCGCGCGGATGGTGAAAAATGTCTCCGTTGCTGGAGCTACAGCAATACGGTTGGCAAAGATGCCGCACATCCCGAGGTTTGCAGCCGCTGCGCAAAAGCACTGGATTAAATTGAAATGGGCGGGCCTCGTGTTCGCCCTTTTTGCTTTCACGGCAATCCTTTTCCACCTGTGCGAGACTCATTTTTCATCATAAAAGGAGGGTGTTTATGCCTGTCATTGCTTTGCTGCTGTCTGCCGCGGCGATTGCGGCAGATCAGGTTATCAAGATTCTCGTTATGCAGAATTTGAAGCCGATCGGAAAATTCACGGCAATCAACGGCTTTCTGAACTTTTATTATTTGGAGAACCGGGGAGCGGCGTTCGGCATGCTTCAAAATCAGAGATGGTTTTTTATTACGGTAACGCTTCTGATTACGGTTTTAATCATTATCGCGCTGTTTCGTTACAATAACCACGAATTCTTCTCTTATACTGCCTCTATATTAATTATTGCGGGCGGAATCGGAAACCTCATCGACCGGGTGTTTCGCGGCTATGTTATTGATTATATCAGCGTTTCGTTTTTCCCCCCGATCTTCAATTTCGCTGATTGCTGTGTCACGGTCGGTACGGTATTGCTGATTATCCATATTCTGTTTTTTGTGGAGAAGGACAACCATTCTGAAAAGGTTATACGGATGCGGTAATGGAAAATCAAATTGAATTTGTCATAGAACCGCAAGATGCCGGCATCCGTCTGGATAAGCTGGTCAGCATGAAGGCGGAGGGGATCACGCGCTCCGCCGCTGAAAAGTTGATTTCCGAAGGCTGTGTGTCGGTTTACGGAAAAACGCTGAATAAGAGCTACAAAGGCACGGCAGGCGATTGTGTTTCGGTGAAGCTGCCCAAGCCGGTCAGCCTCGACGTTCAGCCCGAAAGCATTCCGCTTACCATCCTTTATGAAGACGGCGACCTGCTGGTTGTCAATAAACCGAAGGGTATGGTGGTTCACCCGGCAGCCGGAAATTACAACGGTACGCTTGTTAACGCGCTTCTGGCGCATTGCGGAGATTCCCTTTCGGGAATCAACGGCGTAATCCGCCCCGGAATTGTCCACCGAATTGACAAGGACACCAGCGGTTTATTAATTGTTGCCAAAAATGATTTTGCCCATAACCATCTTGCGGCGCAGATAAAAGCGCACAGCTTTACGCGCGTGTACGAGGCGGTTGTACACGGAAATCTGAAAGAAGACGACGGCACGGTAGACGCGCCGGTCGGGCGGCATCCAACCGACCGAAAAAAAATGGCGGTAACCGAAAAAAACTCCCGGAACGCGGTCACACATTTCCATGTGATTGCCCGTTACCAGGGGTTTACTCATATCCGGTGCAGACTGGAAACAGGCCGCACTCACCAGATTCGGGTGCATATGGCGTATCTGGGACATCCGGTTGCCGGGGATACGGTTTACGGACCGAAAAAACCGGTTCCCAACCTAAACGGTCAGTGCCTGCACGCAAAAGTAATTGGGTTTATCCATCCGCGTGATGGCAGGTATCTTGAAATCACCAGTGAGCTGCCTGCCTATTTTACGGATTTTCTCGACAGGCTTAAAAGAGAATGATAGTTGATTTTGCCTCACGTTTCCATAAGGAGGACAATATTGAACCTGAAAGATATTCTGGTTGTATCTGATTTAGACGGTACTCTGCTCAGCAAAGAGCGTACCGTTCCGACGCGGAATCTGGAAGCAATTGCCCGCCTGAAAAGGAAGGGCGGACATTTTGCGGTTGCCACCGGACGTTCTGCGGAAACCGGCGCCCAATACCTTGCCGCCGTAGCTCCCAACGGACCTTGTATCATTTTAAATGGCACAATCCTATATGATTATCCTACGAAAAAAATCCTTTGGAGCTTACCGATGAATCCGGAAACTACAAGGAATTACATAAGGCTGATTCAAAAACGGTTCCCAAGTACCGGAATCGAAGTGTTCGGAACGAATTGTGTTCATGTTATCAATCGTAATGATTATGTGGTGCAGCATCTTTCCCGCGAAAACCTGCATGGATATGAGCCGGATATTTTCGACGGACGTCCGCTTTGCAAAGCGCTTTTTCTGGACGACGAGAAGACGATTGATCAGGTAATTGATTTTACCGAAACATTTCCTCATGACGAGATGCGGTTCGTCAAATCAAGCGCACATTATCTGGAAATGCTGCCCGTGAATGCCGACAAGGGACGCGCCTTAATGAAGGCGGCGGAACTGTATGGATATTCGATCAAGAACATCTATGCGATTGGGGACTTTTATAATGATGTGGAGCTGCTAAAAGCGGCGGGCTTTGCGGCTGTGCCGCAAAACTCCCCGGATGACCTCAAGCGGCAGGCGGATTTGGTCGTTTGCCACTGTGATGACGGAGCGGTAGCGGATTTAATCGAATATATCGAACGGAAAACGGAGTAACAGCTCATGGATCGGGAAACCTTGCAGATTCGATATCTTATTGTGTTTACGGCGGTGCTTTGCGCCCTGATTATCGGCTACAACGCCTTTTATGTGCCTGATATTTCTATGTCCAATATTACCGTCGCCACGGATGCTTCGGGAACAAACAGTGAGGAGTATACGCCGAAGGCATCGTTCTCTTCACAGGCTGAGTCCGGGCGGGTGTCTGAAAATCCGGAAAGTGCGGAGCCTGTGGAAGCAAAAGCGGCATCCGGTAAGGCGAAAGCGGCTCCGGCGGGAAAAATCAATATCAATACGGCAACCGCGCAACAGCTTAGCGACGGGCTTGACGGCGTGGGTGAGGTCATGGCAAAGCGGATTATTGAATACCGAGAGAAGAACGGCAGCTTCCATTCCATAGAGGAGATAAAAAATGTGCAGGGAATCGGAGAGAAAACCTTCGAAAAGCTGAAAGACCAAATAACGGTTGAGTAATCAGAAAGAATGAAGCAGATGAGAATTATTTCAATTCGCAAAGAACCGGCTTACAAGGAGCTTGCCGCTAAGTATATTCACAGCAAATGGGGAAATGAATCCAACTATCAATTATACGAAGATAGTATCTTCGGGTGCGTAGACACAAAAGAACCTTTGCCATATTGGTATCTGCTCGAAGTAGATCATCAAATTGCCGGCTGTGCCGGTTTGATCGACCATGATTTTATCGACCGGACGGACTTGTCGCCATGGTTATGTTCCCTGTTTGTTGAAGAAGACTGCCGGGGGAACGCCTTGGGAAACCTACTGATCGAGCAGGTAAAAAAAGACGCCGAAGCGGAGGGCTTTCAGAGCATTTATCTCTGTACGGAGTTGAATAATTTTTATGAGAAGTACGGTTTCCGTTATATAGGCGAAGGCTTTTATCCAGATGGACAGCCCGCAAAGATATATGAAGGCAGCCTGACCGGTTCTTAATTTATAGTTGAAAACGGCACTTGATTCACCTATTAAGTGATATCAAGTGTCGTTTGTCATTTCTCCGATTCTTTTTGCGCTTTCTGATTCTCAATATAAAGCTGCGATGCCTTTTCAATTTTCGGCAGCGCTTTCTGTGCGGTGTCGAGGTATCTTACCAGCTTGAATACCAGCAATCCGCTCATTGCGGTAAGAATTACGGTGACCACCGTAATAAGC
>JAEZWL010000050.1 GCA_023420245.1 Bacillota bacterium
CCCCCGCGTAGATAACATCAAGGGCGCCTCTTCTGTTGACGCAAGCCCGTATGAGCAGGCAGCGGTCAATGCCCGTGAGGCAGTAAAGCAGATTCCGCAGAACGCAAAGGTTGTCGTACTGAACGGACCTGCCGGCAACTTCCACAGCGGTGAAAGAAGAAAAGCATGGCAGGCCGAATTCTTTGATAAGAGAAAAGACGTTAAAATTGTAGCGGAGAACATCGCAAACTGGAATAAAGACGAAGCGATGAAGCTGATGGAAGACTGGGTTATTGCCCACGGCAAGGTAGAAGCCATCATCTCCATGAACGACAATATGTGCGCCGGAGCTCTTGAAGTAGTTGCAACGAAGCCTGAGTTCAAAGATGTATTATCCTACGGCGTTGACGGTACGGCGGAAGCCTGCCTGCTGATTAAAGAGGGCAAAATGACCTCGACCTGCCTCCAGTCCGCAATTGAGCTTGCTCAATTGAACATGAAGGCGATCCACCAGCTTTTGACAGGCGAAAAATCGGAAATTACTGTTGACGTCGGCAACCCGCTGATTAACAAGGCGAATGCAGCCGAATACGTTGAGATGTATAAATCAAGAGGCTTGATAAAGTAAGCATTAACGATTGACAACAGGCTGACCGGCAGGCTTGCCTGTCAGTTATCCTCAGACTGGCGACAAAGTCGCGTAACCGAAAAAATCAGGATACGATTTTGTTGGCTGTGCTTGTAAATTTCGGTCACATACACGGCGTATGCTCCTCGTTTACGGCGCTTGTCGCCTTGCGCGACTTGTCGCAGTCTGTCAGTTATACTGTAAAAATTAAACCGGGCCTAAGGAAAAATCGTTGAGACTTGAAAAGTAAAGGAGAAATGGCATAAAGCGATTGTGCCAGGTGAATCGTATGAAAAACAGAGCAGCATTTATGACAAGCATAGATAAAATGGAAATCAAAGAGATTGCGATGCCTTCGCCGAAAGCCAAGGAAGTACTGATTAAAGTGGAGTATGTGGGAATCTGCGGCTCCGACGTGCACTATTTCCATGACGGAAGATGCGGAGACTATGTCGTGGACGGCGATTTCATACTGGGCCATGAATGTGCCGGTACCGTTGTTGAACTGGGCGAAGGCGTAGAAAGCCTAAAGGTAGGAGACCGTGTTGCGCTGGAACCGGGAATTACCTGCGGTCAATGCGAATTCTGTAAGAGCGGCCGGTATAATCTTTGCCCGGACGTACAGTTTTTAGCTACACCTCCGGTGCAGGGATGCTATGAAAACTATATCGCCTTCCCTGAAAATATGGCGTTTAAGCTCCCGGATAATATTTCGACAAAAGAGGGCGCATTGGTAGAACCGCTTTCCGTTGGAATGCACGCGGCAAACCAGGGGCAGATAAAGCTTGGTGATTCCGTTGTTATTTTGGGCGCCGGATGCATTGGGCTGGTTACGCTGCTGGCCTGCAAAGCGTACGGAGCAACCGACATTACAGTGGTGGATGTGGCACCAAAGAGGCTGGAATTTGCAATGAAGCTCGGCGCTACCCGTGTAATTGATGCAAGAACCGTAGATGCGGTAGTTGAAATTGACAAGCTGACCAACGGCAAGGGCATTGACAAGGTGTTCGAGGCCGCAGGCTCAGCGTTCACCATCGCGCAGACCCCTTATATTGTAAAGCAGGGCGGAACCATTGTTTTGGTTGGTATTTCGCCTCAGGAGAAAATAGAGTTTAATTTTGCAAAGATTATGGCAAAAGAAATTAAAATTGAATCGGTCTTCCGCTACAGAAACATTTATCCGCAGGCAATCGCGGCAATCTCTCAGGGGAAAATCGATGTTTCCGGAATCATTACGCATGAATTTGATTTCGATGATATTCAGGAGGCGTTTAACTGCGCGATCCACAATAAAAACGATGTTGTAAAAGCAGTGATAAAAATTTCCTGATACAGGTGAAAAACCGGATTTGGAGATGCAGATATGAGCTTGAAAGAATTTGATGAAAATTTTACTTTAAAAAATAAATGTGCGATTGTTACCGGCGCCGCAAGCGGTATCGGATTTGAAATAGTAAAGATGTACGCCCGAAAGGGTGCAGACATTATTGCGTTTGACTTAGCAAAGTCTGATGAGCTCGAAGCGTATGTAAAGGCGCTCGGCCGCAGGTATGTTTTCTATAAGGGGGATATTACCCGCACGGAGGATTTGCAGGGCGTAACGGATGCCGTGTGCAAAGAGTTCGGAAAAATCGATATTTTAGTCAACTGCGCCGGAGTCGGGATGGTAGATAAAGCGGAAACCCTGAGCGAAGAGATGTGGGACACGACGATGAACATCAATTTAAAGGGCTCTGTCAGAATGGCTCAGACGGTTGGCCGGACTATGATTGCAAACGGCGGCGGAAAAATTATCAATATCGGGTCGCAGGCAGGCGTTGTCGCGCTGGATCGGCACCTTGCCTACGGCGCGGCAAAAGCGGCAATCATTTACGCTACCAAGCAGTTTGCTTTGGAGTGGGCAAAATTTAATATTAATGTAAACGCAATCTCTCCCACCGTCATTTTAACGCCGATGGGCGAAAAAAACTGGAACAATGCTTCCGGAGACGAGTTTAAAAAAAGGATACCCGCAGGGCGATTCGGATATCCGCAGGAAGTAGCGGCTTGCGCTGTGTTCCTGGCAAGCGATGCCGCCAGTTTAATTAACGGTGAAAATCTTGTAATTGACGGTGGTTTTACGATTGGCTGATTCGTAATATTCCTGGATGCGGGAATTGTAGAGTAAATATACGGAGGAATGAATTGATGGAAGTAAGCAGAGTCAAGCAACTGGCAGTGCAGGCCGCCAAAATTCGCAGAAAAGCTCTGGAAGCTATCCAGGCAGCAAGCTCGGGACATATCGGCGGATCGTTTTCCGTCACGGATATTTTAACGGTACTGTATTTTGAAAAAATGAATATTGATCCCCAAAATCCGAGAATGGACAGCAGGGACCGATTTGTATTATCGAAAGGACATTGTACCCCGGCTATGTACGCGACCCTTGCGCTGCGCGGATTTTTCCCGGTGGAGGATTTAAAGACGTTCCGGAATATCGACAGCTATTTATCCGGTCATGTGGAAATGAACCACGTACCGGGCGTAGATATGTCAGCCGGCTCACTGGGGCAGGGACTTTCCGCGGCAGTTGGAATGGCGCTTTCCGCTAAGGTAAGCAAAAAAGCCAATCGCGTGTTTTGTGTGCTGGGTGACGGAGAAATTCAGGAAGGGCAAATTTGGGAAGCCGCCATGGCGGCAGGAAATTACCGGCTCGACAATTTAACGGTATTTGTAGATAACAATAACCTTCAGATCGACGGCACCGTTGAAGAGGTGATGTCTCCCTATCCGATTGAAGATAAGTTCAGGTCGTTTAAGTGGAACACGATTACCATTGACGGCCATGATTACGCACAGATTGCAGCTGCAATCGACCGCGCGGCGCAGGAAAAAAATGTGCCTACCGTAATTGTTGCGAAAACAGTCAAGGGTAAGGGTGTTTCCTTTATGGAGAATAATGTAAAATGGCACGGAAGTACCCCGAGCAAGGAAGAGTACGTAACCGCGTTCGGCGAATTAGATGCGGCTATCGCGAAATTGGAGGGTTGATCATGGCAGAAAAAATTTCAACCAGAGTATCTTATGGAAAAGAGCTTTGTGAAATCGGTTCGGATGAGAATATTTTTGTGTTTGACGCGGATTTAACGATCTGCACGATGACCTGTTATTTTGCGGAAAAATATCCCGAGCGTTTCTTTAACGCCGGAATAGCGGAAGCAAATATGATCGGCATGTCCGCGGGCGCGGCGGCGACCGGTAAAACGGTGTTCTGCAATTCGTTCGCGATGTTTACCGCAGGCAGAGGGTTTGATCAAATCCGGAATTCCGTTGCGTATCCGCATTTAAATGTTAAGCTTGTCGGCACTCACGCGGGTCTGTCAGTCGGTGAAGACGGTGCGACCCACCAGTGCATTGAAGATTTAAGCCTGATGCGGACAATTCCGGGGATGACGGTGCTCTGCCCGTGCGACGATAACGAAACCAGAGCCGCCGTCAGGGCGATTGCAAAATACAACGGTCCCTGCTATCTTCGTCTGGGCAGATCGGCGGTTGACTGCGTGACCGATTCCGTCCCGGGTTATCAGTTCGAAATCGGAAAAGGCTCGATGCTGAAGGATGGCTCGGATGTAACGATTATCGCTACCGGGCTGATGGTGCAGGTTGCGCTGGAAGCGGAAAAAAAGCTTGCGGAGCAGGGCATTCGCGCCAGAATTATAGATATGCACACCATAAAGCCGATTGACAGAGATATTATTATTCGGGCAGCGAAAGAAACCGGAGCGATTGTTACCGCCGAAGAGCACAATATCATTGGCGGTCTTGGGTCGGCTGTTTCAGAAATTGTGTGCGAAGAGTGTCTGGTTCCCGTAATCAAGCTCGGCGTAAACGATGCTTTCGGGCATTCCGGAACCGTGGAGGATTTAATGACAAGGTACGGTCTTACAGCGGACGACCTGATTGCGAAAGTGAAGCTGGCTATTGCAAAGAAGCAAAAGAATTAATTCAAACCTATCGTCAATTGCTCCAAATCGACGATAGGAAGCCTGCTGCCCCTTTAAAAGCACGAAGCTGCAAAGTAAATTTTTTCTGGGATAGCAGGATTAAAGATATTTTTTATAAAACTGCAAAGGAGGTTTGTTATGGCTACCATGAGAGCGAATGTTTATGAAAAGCCGGGTAACTGTGCGATTCGGCAAATTCCTGTTCCCGAGTGTAAGGATAATCAGGTTATCATTAAGGTTATGTCCTGCGGAATATGCAAAGGCGCCGATGTAGCTTTGGCGAGAGGCAGCTTTCTTTCACGCTTCCCTCTTACAAACGGTCATGAATTTGCCGGTTATATTGATAAGGTGGGCGCGCGGGTTACCGAATTCAAGGTCGGTGACCGCGTTACGGCAGACAATACGGTCTTGTGCGGCGACTGCTACTATTGCCGCCGTAACCAGCCGCTTTACTGCGAGAATTTTTATTCCCTGGGCTGTAACGGTCCGGGAGGATTCGCGGAATATGTTGTGGTAAACGCGGATAAGGTTTTTCATATCAGCGACAACCTGTCGTTCAATGAAGCGTGCTTTGCGGAGCCTACCGCCTGCGCGGTACATACGATGGACCGGCTTCAGCTTCGCTATGGCGACGATGTTCTGGTTTACGGCACGGGACCAACCGGTATTATTTTGATACAGCTTCTTCTGCATTCCGGCGCGGGCAGAGTTGTGGTCTGCGGACCGAGTAAGGATAAGCTCGAACTGCTCAATAAACTCGGCTGCAGCGAAACCATCCTGATGGACCGCGGCAATCCCGAGGTTCACGAGAAAAAACTGCGTGAAATTGCGCCAAAGGGATTTGACGTACTGATTGATACAACCGCCAATGTGGATGTGATGGAAAGCTCCATCCAATTCAGTAAAATGGGCGGAAAATTCATGATGTTTGCAATGCCGCATGAAGACGCAAGATGGAGCATTAATCCGGATTACTGGTATCTTCATGAGCTCACCCTGTTAACAAGCTGGGCGCAGACCCATTGCTACGACAGGGCGCTGGAATATTTAGAGTCGGGCAAGGTCAGGGTGAAGGAGCTGGTCACGCATGAAATGGATTTGTCGGAGTACGATCAAGGGATTCAGATTGCGGCGAAGGGCGGACCCGGTACGCTTAAGGTAATTCTTCATCCTAATTATGAGGAGTAATCGATCATAGCATTGGATGATACAATTCTGTTATAAATTTTAAAAATGAAATCCCTTGTCTGTTGTTTGCTGGGCAAGGGACTTCTAATAACCAAATATGTATGCTGATAACGCCGCTTCGCAATGATGATTCCTCTTCATTTCTTGCGATTTAAGCCCATGGAATATGGGAAGGTATTTTCAGATAATTACGCACATTGCGATAAATGCCGGAGGGCAGGGAGGCTGTTTATGAAAGCCATTGGGATTGATTTGGGTACGACAAGTATTTGCGGGGTGCTGATTGACGCGCAGTCCGGCAGAATGTTGCGTTCCATTACAAAAGCGAATACAGCCGCAATGCAAAACGGGCGGTCATTTGAGCGGATACAGAACCCCGGTGCCATAGCGGCGACGGCGCTGGAGATCATTGAGCAGCTGTGCGCAGAGGAGAAGGAAATCGGGGTAATTGGGATTACCGGTCAAATGCACGGAATTTTATATGTGGATCAAAAAGGGGAGGCGGTCAGCCCCCTCTACACGTGGCAGGATGAAAGCGGCGCTCAAAACGGAAGCACGGGCGTGTCTTACGCGGAGGAGCTGAGCGGACAAACCGGCTATGCGGTACACACGGGCTATGGCTGTGTTACCTGCTATTCTCATTTTATGCGGGAGGAAATACCCCATACGGCGCGGGGCATCTGTTCCATAGGCGATTATCTTGCAATGCTGCTTACCAATACCCACAACCCGGTAATACACAGCTCAAACGCGGCGAGCTTGGGATGTTACCGCATTTGTGACGATTCCTTTGATTTAACGGCTCTTGCAAAGGCGGGAGTGGATACGTCCTTTTTTCCGCAAGTGGAGGGAGGCTACCGGATTGTCGGAGAAACTCCCCGGGGAATCAAGGTTGCCTGTGCCATTGGGGATAATCAGGCAAGCTTTTTGGGCGCGGTAAAAGATATGCGGCACAGCATTTTGGTCAACGTGGGAACCGGGAGTCAAATTTCCTTGATGGCGGCAGAGGATCTCCGCTATGCCGGTGAGAAAATTGATCTCCGACCCTGTGTCGCAGGCAAAAGGCTGCTGGTGGGCGCCTCTTTGTGCGGCGGCAGAGCATATCATCTGCTGGAACGTTTTTTTCAATCCGTACTTGAATTTTCGGGGGAAATCACGGAGGACGCGCTTTATGATAAAATGGAAAAGGTTGGTTTTTCGGCGTTGCGAGAGGGAAACCGTCTCACTGTTTCGACAAAATTTTGCGGAACACGGCAAAATCCCGCAGAGCGTGGGAGGATATTAAATATCGGACTTTCAAATTTTGAAGCGGGACCCATGGTTATTGGATTTCTTGAGGGGATAGCGGGCGAACTGCTGGAACTGTATCAGGATACAAAGGGAAAGACCTTCAGCCAGCCTGCGATACTGGTTGGCTCGGGAAACGGAATCAGAAAAAACAAACTCCTGCAAAAAATATGTGAGAATCTGTTTGACCTGCCGATGAAGATACCGCGGTATCAGGAGGAAGCGGCCTATGGTGCCGCCCTGTATTCTCTGGTGTGCGCGGGAGAATTTCAAACAATGGAGCAGGCGCAAAAAGGGATTGCTTATTTATAATTGTTATCAGGATTTATATAAGGACTAAGGATGAAAGTGTGATAAAGATGAAAATAATGAATGTAAGCGACCCGGAATTCCGTAAATACGGAAGAGTGGTCAAAGGCTACGATTGCTCCGAATTGATACAGGCAATGC
>JAEZWL010000053.1 GCA_023420245.1 Bacillota bacterium
AACCATTTGCTTAATTTTTTCTAATGTAGTATTCATCATTCCTTCAATTGGATGGTCACTCATTTTCATACACCGCCTTATTTTTATTTTTCATTTGTTACTTTCGCTGGCGTTTTTAGCAACTTCATAGCTTTTATAAAACGGTAAAACGCGGCAAGCCCTGCAGTTACTAAAAAACATAATTTGATGTGCGCTTGAAACCGAAATTGAATTCTGCTTTCACTGGATTGAAAATCAGGAACAATATGAATGTGATAGTCTTTGCATTTTAGATTATGAATCAGGATACCCATGGACGTATAAACTATTGAACATACATTACCATAAAGAATTGCGGTTTCAGCCGCGTCTCCGTTGGCTACTGCAATATTGGTTGAAAGGCTGTCAACTATCATATGAGAAAATAACTTTTTTGCGGCTCCGACAGCAATGGAAGCAAATTCTTTTATGATGTTTAAAAAACCGGAAAGACCTTTTTGTTTTATTATATCCTTTATTTTCTCAATTGTATCATTCGTTTTTATTTTTATTTTTTTTTCTTCTTCTTTTCCTGTTTCTTCGATTTCGACGACAGCTTCATCCTGATTGTAATCAAGGTTGTAGCTAAAAAACAGATAACTGATTTTTGCCTGCAATTCACTTTCATACTGTGCCGTAAGTGAAACCGGGCATATCAGTAAAAGAATCAGAACAGCCAGGATGATAACCAAGACAATCATAGAGCCTCCAATCAGCGACCCGAAACCCCTTAAGCTTCCACTTCTTTTGCCTCTTCTTCCTGCTGTTTCTGGGGAAGCGGAGGCAGCTCTTTCAGTGATGCAATGGAAAGACAACGCAAAAAATCCGGGGTAGTACCATATAGAAGCGGTCTGCCCGGCAATTCGAGCCTGCCGCGTTCCTCAACCAAACCTTTTGTCGTCAAGCTTCCCAAAACGCCGGAACAATCCACACCGCGTATTTGTTCAATAAAAGCCTTCGTTACCGGCTGGTTATAGGCTATAATCGCAAGTACTTCCATCCCAGCCTGGGAAAGAGGGGTATTTCTGCGCATATCCATAACATCGCGAACATATTCCGCATATTCCGAGTTTGTGCACATCTGGTAATGATTATCCAGTTTCACAATTTGTATACCGGAATTTCTCACATTAAAATCATCAATTAAGTTTTGAACCATTTTGGAAGCGGTAGGCACGTCCAGCTCCAACGCTTCCGATATCCGATAAATCGAAACCGGATCGCCGCTTGAAAAGAGAATCGCTTCTATGGCTCCCTGTAGCTTTTTAATCTCCAAACTTTCGCACCGCCGTCCATCAGTTTTATTGTCTCGTCTCGGCTGCCGCCCTCTATGCGAATCCTTTTTCCCTTTACCAACTCCAGAACCGCCAGAAAGGTTGCAACCAGATCTGACTTTTCCTGCTTCCCTTGAAATAATACACTGTATCTTATCTCTTTGGTTCTCCAAAGGCGGCGAAGAACATAAATGACCTGAGAAGCCACCGATACAATTCTGTGAGAGACGATCCCTGAGAACGCCTCGGGAGGCGGCGGTAAAAAGCGTTTTCCCCGCCCGGCTGCGTTCAAATAAGCCAATAGAATTTCATCGGGTCTATGCTGCCGCTGATAGGTTTGATCAAATTCTATTTCAGCAGGCTTGCGGGTAAAAGTGTTAAAGCTGAAATTCTCTGATAAAAGCTGAGCAATACGCTTGCATTCCTGATATTCCAGCAGTTGGCCGCTGAGTTCGCGCTGAAGCTCTTCCGCTTCTTCATGCTTCGGCAACAAATAGACCGTTTTAATATATACCAGACGAGCAGCCATTTCCAGGAATTCACTGGCTACATCCATATCCTGTTCCTTCATTGCGTCGATTTGTTCCATATACTGGTCAAGCAGTTCAGAAATTTGAATATCACAGACATTAAGCTTATTTTTCCCGATCAAATAGAGGAGCAGATCAAGCGGACCTTCGAACAAGGGCAATTTATAGGATAGTTTTTCCATAACGCCTCGCCTTTATAACAAACCAAAGAGCTGATAAGGAAGCTGCGCCAGCCACAATATACCGTTAAAGAATACGCCCTGTAAATAATTGAGCGGACCGCTTAGAACTCCGCTGAACAGAATCAAAAAAGCTACCATTACGATATAATTCTGATACCTGTAATAATTATAAAGGGTCTTGTTCGACAGAAAAGCACCCAGTATCTTTGAACCGTCAAGCGGCGGCAGGGGTATCAGGTTAAACACCGCCAGTGCAACGTTGATGGAAATATACGCACCGAAAAAGCGATGGACAAAAACCGGAAGTGATTCGCGAAAATAAATTAAGAGACCAATATAAATCAGCGCGCCAACCAAAGAAGCCAGAAGATTGGACACCGGACCCGCTAATGCGGTAATTGCCATATCGCGCTTCGGATTCTTGAAATACCGGGTATCCACCGGAACCGGTTTTGCCCATCCGAAACCAAACAGCAGCAGAAACAGGGCGCCAATCGGGTCAATGCTGGTAACAGGATTCAGAGTGATTCTTCCCTGATACCGCGCGGTATTATCC
>JAEZWL010000076.1 GCA_023420245.1 Bacillota bacterium
CTGTCCAGCAGCTCATAGACCGCCATCTCCTTCGGCAGGCGCTCGTCCTCCGGTTTATCCGAATATAAAGTATTATCAATTTGAAGCATATCTGTTTCTCCTAATTTTGCAAATACGGCAAGATACATATTTTATTATTACAATAACATAAAATACATAATTTTGCACGTATTATTGCCCTTCCTTTTGATGTTGATTCTATATCTAATACATCACGCCATGATGAGCAAGTGATTTTTAAAAATTTTTATGAAATAAAAACCGCACCTGTTTTTAGCTTAAACAGATACGGTTTTTATCAAAATCGAACATTTTAGAATAATTAAGGTTGAGTTTCATAAATAGCGTCGACTATTTTGTCGGCAATCTTAATCATATTATCGTGCATATAGTCAACCGCGCCGTAAATAACCCGCAGGCTATTTTTCTTCTCAACTCCCGATAACAAGTTCAAACTTGGAGCAATTCTACTAAAATTTGACATAATGTAGAGCAGGTTTATTTTCATTCAGAATTTATTGGAATTTGCAGCATGGATCATGCTAATTAATGATTTAGAAAAATAGTTTGAATAAACGTCGAAATTATGCGGAATTGTAATAATTGTATAATATTTTTAAAATTTTTTAAATAAATAGTCTAATTTTGTATTGACTTCTCAAGTTTTATAGAATATAATGTAGCCAAAATCAGACAAATGTATTTGCAAATTACATTTGTAACATATGAATGAAGGTAAGTTATGAGAGAATTACAGCCTGAAGAGGATAACTACATCCTTAAAATTGCGTATTGGTACTACAAACTGAATATGACTCAGGCGGAAATAGCTCAGCGTCTTAATTTTACCAGGCAGAGGGTAAATCAGATTATTGGTCGGTTGGTGGAGGACGGGGTTGTTGAGATTAAAATCAATGGACTGCGGGAAGATAATGTAAAGCTGGAAAGCGTTTTTGAACGGAGGTTCTCCCTGAAAAGGGTCTATATATTTGATGTCAACGAAAGCAGCGATGACCCGCTCGACCTGTTTGGTCAAATGTCTGCCGGAGCGCTGGGACACCTGCTCCGCGACGGGCAGATTATCGGGGTTTCGTGGGGAGCGACTCTGGGTGCGGCCGTCATGAGAATGCAGCAGAAGAACCTCAGCAAATGCACGGTTGTGCAAATGGTAGGCGGTCTGAATTCCGACAGCGAAATGTCCAAGCCGGATGAAATTGCCCGTACCCTGGCAAAAAAAATATCCTGCGATTATCATCTGCTCTACGGACCGGCTATGGTGGACGGACCGGCCGCAAGAGAGGTTTTGCTGAAGGAGAACGCCTTTCAGGAAACGTTTGACCTGATTCACCGGTGCGACGTGGCTATCCTTGGCGTCGGTGAGCTGAATGAAACCTCCACCATATACCAGCAGGGCTATCTGCCCAAGGAAAGGCTGGACAAGCTGATTCAGGAGGGTTACGTGGGAGACCTGGTAATGCAGCCGTTTAAAAAGGACGGCAGCTGGGAGCAGGAAAACAACGTAATCGGCGTAAGCCCGAAAAGCCTGGCACAAATACCCTGTGTAGCGGTTATGGCCTGCGGCGCCAATAAAACGGACGCCGTTCTGGGGGCAATAAACACCGGCTGCATCAACGTTTTGATTATTGATAAATCCATTGCGATGACAATCGCGGACCGATACTCGCTGGATGTTGGGGAAATGTCGAAGGAAACCATTTAACGATTCGTTTGACGGCCCCAATTCACATAATTTTTATTCTATGGAAAGGTGGCAAAAAGATGCTTTTACAGAATGTTCGTGAGGAAATTATTTCTTACGGCAAAAAGGCAATTGAGTCGAGACTTACGAAGGGAACGGGAGGAAATCTCAGCATTTGTGACCGGGAGTCCGGCATCATGGCAATCACGCCGAGCGGAATCGATTATTACGAGATCACTCCGGAACAAATCGTTTTAATTGATGTTCAAACCGGAAAAATTGTGGAAGGCGACGCGGTACCCTCGAGCGAATGCGATATGCACCGCATTTTCTATAAGTATCGTACCGACATCAACGCAATCATACACACACACACAACCTTCGCCGCTACGATCGCCTGCTTGAACTGGCCGCTTCCGGCAGTACATTATCTGGTCGCATTCGCGGGTGTCGATGTAAGATGCGCTGAATACGCAACCTACGGCTCGGTTCAGCTGGCAAAGAACGCGTTTGAGGCAATGAAGGACAGGAAGGCTGTTTTGCTGGCCAACCACGGCATGCTTGCCGGCGGCGCAAATCTTGGCGAAGCGTTCGCTGTAACGGAAGAAATTGAATTCTGCTGTGAGCTGTACTACAGAACCAAATGTATCGGCGACCCGATAATTCTTCCTAAGGATGAAATGGAACGAATGATTGTTAGATTCCAGAATTACGGGAAACGTATAGAAGAACACGAGGTAATATAATCCTTTTCTTATTTAGAACGGAAATGTGGGTTACGGGAAGGTATGTAAGAGATGAAAACACTATTAACTGCTGAAATCAGCAAGCCGCATATCAAAGAGCTTGAGAATATATTGGATATTCAGTATGCGGGATGGTTCAAGGAGAAGAAAATACTCAGTGAAGACCAGATGGTCGAGCTGGTGAAGGATAAGGAAATTATTATCACCAGTTATGATCCGATTACCAAAAAGGTAATTGATGCGGCGCCTGGATTAAAGCTAATCGTATGCACACGCGCAAACCCCGTAAATATTGATACCGAGTATGCGAAGCAGAAAGGAATCAAAATCAGCTATTCCCCTGGAAGAAATTCCACCTGCACCGCTGAGTTTACGGTAGCCCTGATGCTGTCGATTATGCGCAAGATTCCGATTGCCTACGCCGCCCTCCACAACGGGCAGCATGTGGCGGATGTCAAGCAGAAAAACGATATTAAGGAAGGGCTTCGCTCCGACGTTACCTGGGCTCTGGATTGCGATTCCCCCTATGTGCTTTACAAAGGCGACCAAATGGGCGGGCGCACCCTCGGCGTGGTGGGTTATGGAAGCATCGGGCGTCTGGTTGCCAAGCTTTGCAGAGGCTTTGGCATGAAGGTCCTGATCTATGATCCCTTTGTTAATCCGGATACCTTGGAGGAGAATACGCGGTCGGTCAGCTTTGACGAGCTGCTTGCAAACGCGGATGTCATCACCGTACACTGCAAGGATACCCCGGAAACACGCGGAATCATTAACGCGGATGCGTTCAGTAAAATGAAAAAGACCGCTTACTTCATTAATACGTCCCGCGGTGCTTTGGTGGACGAGCAGGCACTGATCAACGCGCTGCTAACCCACGAAATTGCGGGAGCCGCAGTGGATGTGTTTGAAAGCGAACCGTTGGCAAAGGATCATCCGTTCCTTACAAAATGCGACAATGTCGTCATCACTCCTCATTTGGCGGGTGCGACCTATGACGCTATTGTAAACCACACGGTGATGCTGGTTCAGGATGTAAAGCATTTTATGGGCGGAGAACCTATGGAGTATGAATACAAAAGCTAATAATGGAGTGTTTCCGTGAGGATGCCTTTCATTTTTAGATAATAATGGCATAGCCTATCAGACCGAGTTTTTTAATTGAAAAGGGAGGAAAGTTGTATGTTCAAGAAAACCTTAAGCACAGTATTGGCATTTTCCCTCATCGCAAGCATGGCAGGCTGCTCCGGCACAGGTGCCGCCAGCAATGCTCCCGCCGCCAGCACAGCCCCCGCGGCCAGCACGGACGCTTCTTCTGCCGGCAACGGCGCAGCACCCAGCGGTGACCCCATCCGTATCGGTTATGTCAGCGCCCTTTCCGGAGACTCTGCTCTTTGGGGGCAGGCCGGACTCAACGGCATGAAGCTGGCGGTTGAAGACCTGAACAAGGCCGGCGGCTTGCTGGGCAGACCGGTTGAGGTTATCGGTCTTGACGGGCAGGGCCAGCCTCTCGACTCCGTTAACGC
>JAEZWL010000085.1 GCA_023420245.1 Bacillota bacterium
AAGTTAACCACAAAAGAATACCAAGACCCTTTTAAGGGTTAGCCGGTAGTCAATCCACTACGGCTTGAACAAAGTGAAAGCCAGCGTCTTTTAGGCGCTGGCAATCTTATGCCCTTTTAGGGCTAGTGCAAGCCACCCGTTTTACGGGTGGTCATGACGTCGGTTTTGTACGATTATTCCTCTGCTAATTTGTGACCGCATTTACTGCAATAAACAGAATCCTGAGGATTTTCCTGACCGCAGTTCTTGCATACCGTTTTTGCGCGCATGGCTACCAGCTGTTCGTTTACAGCATCCAGCTGTTCATATAAATCATCAATTGCGACAATACATTCATCTGCTAAGTCAGAGGAATCATTATCCGTCTTTTTCGCTTCGTAAACCATTCTGCCGAGTGATTCATAACGTCTTGAAATTTCATTGTTCAGATCTGCGGCGTTTAATCTCAGCTTTGAAATATCAACAATTTGCCCGGCTTTTTTCCCAACTACATTAACCGCGGATTTCGCATTAACAACTACATCTTCTAAAAGTCCCATTTTAGCACACTCCTTTTTATCTGATGATAATAAAATTATAATTCAAAAATATGTGAAAAGCAATATAATTGCTACAGACCGGCGATAAAGTTTTACACCACAAAATTTCTTAATAAATTCCGCCGCCGATAAATTCACGTATGATCGATTTTTTAGGAACAAGCTCGCAATCGATAGATTCAAACTCCTTTAGGCTGTTTAACAGAGACTGCGCCAGAGGATATTGCTCGCTTGCTTTGGGCACAGACTGCAACAGCGGAATCGCCTGATTTTTCAGCACACAGGTTTCATAGAGGTGAAGGGAATTAATGGTATAATCCACTTGGCTGCGGTACGGCTTAATGTACTTTCTTTCGCCGTCCATTACCGAAGGCCACATGGAAAGGGTTCTTTCCGGCTTGGCGCCGCGAAAATTAAAATCCCGCACAATCCTGCGGATAAGCCGCATATCGTTTGCGCCGAACAGTTCTTTCTTGCCGTGGTGGATTCCCTGCTTTACGCTGATATAGATTTTCTTTACCCTGTCGTGCGGCAACGGATCGATTACCACGGGATTCAACGCATGGATTCCTTCAACAATTGCGATATCATGCTCCTTTAAAGAAACATGACGCCTGTGCGGGTAAGGCATATGAATTTCGAAATTAAAAACGGGCATGTCGCAATGATTGGTTTCAATCAGGTTAAACAAGCAGCTTTTAATTTCAGGAACATTCAGTGCATCCACGCATTCATAGTCGTGCTGCCCGTTTGGAAGCAGCGGAGCCTGGTGCTCCCCGCGATAAAAATCATCCAGAGAAATAATAGTAGAACCGATTCCAATTTGCTGCAATTCATTTTCCAGCAAATGCGAAGTCGTTGTCTTACCGCTGCTGGACGGTCCAAAAAGCATGACCAGCTTGCAGTTATTCTCCATTGCGATATCTTTCGCGATATTCAGTAAATTTTGGCTGTAAGCCTCCTCTGTTCTCGTAACAAAAGCCTCGGGTGCCGTTAAAGCTGCATCGTTAATCCGAGTTAATTCATTCGGATATTCTACGAAATTTGTCATAAATATCTTTCACCTGATCTTTTCTAATAATCATTTCCTCAAATCTGTTGATATATTCATATGGATATTTGAAGTTAAATATCCTTTCCAAACGTTCGGAATACGGATCGCGGATGATACTGGTTGCTCCTGCTCCGCAGGCAAGAACACTATGGGTTTCATCCATAATAAAAACATTATAAGGGCTCTCAAAGCCGGGTTTTGCCCATCCGGTATTCTCCAGGTTTCCAACCATCCGGCTCTGGCGGTAAAGATAATAGGGCGCGTAACCGTTCTTCAGCAGCTCCGCGTCGGCATAATCCAGCATCTCGCTTGCCGCCTTTGCGTCATGCTCCGCGTTTCCTTCCTGAAAAATCTGAGCGGAACGTTTAAGCGCCAATGTATGAACCGTAATGCTTTCCGGAGAAAGCCGGATCACATGGTCCAAAGTATTCTGAAAGCTTTGCAAGCTGTCTCCCGGAAGACCCGCGATCAAATCCATATTGATATTATCAAATCCATATTCCCGTGCCATTGAAAAGGCGGAGAGTGTTTGCTCCGTTGTATGGCGGCGACCAATATTTTGCAGCACCTCGTCATTGAGTGTCTGCGGGTTAATGCTGATCCGTGTTACGCCCTGACTGCTCAGGGCTTCCAGCTTATCAGGAAGGATGGTATCCGGACGGCCGGCCTCCACGGTGAATTCCCTGCAGGCAGTCAAATCAAAGCTGCGGCGTACCGTTTCGAGCAGGAGCTCCAGCTGTTTTGCGGTAAGGGTGGTAGGCGTTCCTCCCCCAATATAAACGGATTCCAGTCTTAAACCGAGTTCTTCCGCAACTTTGGCGGTGTGCTCGATTTCTCTGCATAACAAATCCAAATAACCCGGAATCAGCTTTACCGTTTTTTCTACAGAAGAGGAGACAAAAGAGCAGTAGGCACAGCGAGTGGGACAAAAGGGGATGGAAATATACAGGCTGAAGGATTCAGGCTTTGACAGCGCCAGTATTTTTTCTTCCCTGCGCATGGTTAAACAACTTAGCTCGGTTTTTTCCGGAGAAACCAGAAGCTTCTTTTGAAAGTAATCAAGCCCTTTTTTTTCTCCCATTCCTGAGATAATTCCACGAAGAAGCTTGATGGGTCTGACTCCGATCAACACACCCCATTTTGGTGTAAAGTTGAAATGCTTTACGAATAGTCGAAAGAGCAGCACGGCCAGGCTGCGTTTTATCTCTGTTTCATCCGGTCGGTTTTCAAGCGGAATTAATTCTGACGCTTCATACCTCTGCCGGTCGAATTGAAGTCTCGCGGTGAGCAGCCATCCATCGGCGTCTTCCTTTACCTGCGTATATGCTAAAAATTCATCCTCGCATAATTCGGTGGTTACTTTAATTTTTTCATAGGGTAAAAATATCCGGCACAGATTTTCCATTTCATAATGGAAGGGATGCCCGTCAATTATTAAAGTCATAAGCCGCGTTACTCATGTATGGGTTATTCTTTCTTTCATATTCCAGTGTGGATTCGCTTTCATGCCCCGGATAGATATGATAGTCCCCTTCCAATTTCTTAAGCTTAGACAAGGATTGAAGCATCTGGGGATAGCTGCCGGTTGGAAAATCCGTTCTGCCGCAGCTGCATTTCATCAGGGTATCACCCGTGAAGATCGCGTTTTCAACCATATAGCAACAGCCGCCGATGGTATGACCGGGAGTGTGCAGCACACGGACGGTGAGACTGCCAATCCTGATTTCATCCCCGTCGTTCAGCGTCACATCGGCGGTAAACGACGGTACCGGATTGGAGAATATCAAGGTAGACATATTGAGGGAATTATCATTGGGAAACATTACATCATCCGAATAAATGTACACTTTAGCGCCGGTAAGCTCCTGAATCCTGCTTACCCCCATAATATGATCAAAATGCCCATGAGTCAATAAAATTGCTTTCACATTTTCTTTTCCTTTTGCCAATACGGCTTTTGTCAGTTCTGAGCTTTCAAATCCCGGATCAATTACGGCAGTCTCGCCGCTTGTTTCTTCTGTAAGGAGATAACAGTTTGTTGGCAGAGGTCCGCCGGCAATTTTTGTTATTTTCATATAGAAATCATTTCTTTCATCTCTAATTTATTCATCGGATTGTATAAGAATATATTTAGCATATCAATAACAAATTGAACTGAATCATATTTACGAGCGCCTAATCGATATAATGCCCTCGATATTCGACAGCTTGTTGATAATACTTTTCAGGTGATCAAGACCGTTAATGGTAACGGTTGCGTAAATAATGGCGGTTGCATCCTTTGTCTCTCTGGAATTGAGAGAATGGATGAAAATATGCATATTAAACAGCTGCTGCGTAACATCCGCAAGCAATCCGGAACGGTCGCTGGCGATAATTTCAAGCGTAGATTTGAATTCCTCTTTTACTTCTCCTGTCCAATGCGCGTTAATCCAACGCTCCGGCTCGGCCGCTTCGCTGATATTCTTCGGCACATTGGTACAACCCCTTTTATGAATGGAGACACCAAACCCCCGTGTGATAAAACCGATGATTTCATCGCCCGGAAGAGGATTACAGCAGCGGGAAAATTTGATAAGGCAATTGTCCATGCCGTCCACGGTAACTCCGCCGTTCGGTTTTCGGTTCACCGGTTTGGGAGGAGCCGTTTCAATTGGCGGAGCAGGGCGCTTCACCTTCATATAATCTTCTTTGATTTTGGGCATGATCTTCCAGAGCTGTATTCCTCCGTACCCAATAGCGGAATACACGTCCTCCGCGGTGACACAATTCTGTTTTGCACCGATTTTTTCAATAACGGAAGCCATTTCGGCATCCGTAAGCTCGATATTATTCCGTTTGAATTCGCGTTCTAATTCCGCTCTTCCCTCGACGATATTCTCTTCGCGCTTTTCTTTTTTAAACCATGCGCGGATTTTATTGCGAGCCTCACTGGTCTTGACAATTTTCAGCCAGTCTCTGCTTGGACCCCTTGTTTCTTTTGAGGTTAATATCTCTATGATTTCTCCCGTTTTTACTTTATAATCCAACGGTACAATTCGTTTATCCACCTTCGCGCCAATCATACGGTTTCCCACCGCACTGTGAATCGCGTAGGCATAATCAATTACGGTAGAACCGGACGGCAGGCTGATTACGTCGCCCTTCGGGGTAAATACGAACACTTCATCCGGCGCCAGATCTGATTTGATGGTACGAACCAAATCCGTAGCATCCTCATTATCCTTTTGATTTTCCAGCATCTGACGAATCCAGGCAAGCCTTTGTTCCAGAGAATCCGCGCCCTTTGCGGCCAGACCAAGCTTGTATTTCCAGTGCGCCGCGATACCGTATTCGGCAGTATGGTGCATTTCCCAGGTTCTGATCTGCACCTCAAAGGGAATTCCTTCCTTACTGATTACAGTGGTATGGAGCGACTGGTATAAATTCGGCTTCGGGGTTGAGATATAATCCTTAAACCGGTTTGGAATCGGACGGAACATATCATGAATGACTCCTAGAACGTTATAGCAGTCATTTACCGTGTCAACAATAACACGAACCGCGTAAATGTCATAAATTTCGTCCATGGAATGATTCTGTATAAACATTTTACGGTAAATGCCGTTAATGCTTTTTACTCGGCCTTCCAGAAAAACATTCGGAATCATGGGTGAAATCCGCTCGAAGATACGCTTTTTAGTCAGCTCGATAAATTCTTTGCGCTCTCCGCTTCTTAAAGCCAGACTGCTCTCGATTTCCTGATAAGCAACCGGATCGAGGCATTTCAGCGATAAATCCTCAAGCTCCTCCTTCATGGCGCGAATACCTAAGCGATGGGCAATCGGAGCGTAAACCTCCATGTTTTCCAACGCCTTATCGCGCTGTTTTTGCGCGGGCATAAACTCGATGGTTCGCATATTGTGCAAACGGTCGGCCAGCTTGATAATGATAACCCGAATGTCATCCGCCATCGCGATCAGCATTTTACGCAGGTTTTCCGCCTGCTGCTCCTCGCGGGAAGAATACGGAATCCGACCCAGCTTTGTAACGCCGTCGGTCAGGTAAGCAATTTCTGTGCCGAATTCTTTTTTCAGCTGCTCCAAATTAACCGGCGTATCCTCCACAACATCATGCAGGAGTCCGGCCGCGACTGATTCCGTATCCATCCCTAATTCGACCAGAATACAAGATACCGCTACCGGATGTGAAATATACGGCGAGCCGGAAAGGCGTTTTTGCTCTTCATGAGACTTTAACGCCAGCTGGTAAGCCCGTTCAATAATATCCATATCATAATCGCGTTCGCTGCTCTTAATTATAGCCAGCAAATCGTCATATGTTTTTAAAGGCCACGCCATTTTATTCACCGTCCTTTACCAGCTCCGTCAGCGCGCTCAAAACGGCTGAATCAAACAAATCGACTTTTCGGTTTGTCGGAACCACATTGATATGATATGTATTGCAAAAATGGCTGTATTGAATCAGCTCATGCTCTGAAAGAACCTCCAGGGCAATCAATAGCTTTTGTATTGGAATCTGTGCAGCTGTAAAATAACCGTACAGCCCTTCTATCGTTCCGCTATAACCGTTATTCTGCCGCAGAAAGCGGTACAGACCGGCAAAATCGTCGCGACCCGGAACAAGGCTTTGCAATTCAGGCTCTGTCAGCGGCTCTCTTCGCTGCGCTTTTTCAAAAATATTCATCCCGTTTAAAGCTTCAGCAATATTAACGGCAGATAATTTGATCTCTTTGATAAATACGGATAATGTATTTTTTCCGTTGTATTCTTTCGCATCGAGCGTTACCGCCAGATCGAGAATATCCCCTTTACGATATGAAAATTCCTCCAGAGTGGTTCCAAATTTCATGCATCGGATCGTGTAGTTGTCTTTGATGACCGTAATTCTCAGATGCTTCCCCCCTCCAACGGGGGTAATATCGGAAAGAGTCACCCCGTACAAGCCGAACAGCGGCGAAGGATTTCCCATTCCAAACGGCTCAAGCAGCTTAATACTGTTCGGGATTTCCGTCGTCAGATCACCGGGCTTGAGCAAACAATCAATTTTTAAAACTGATGCCGGCATAGCGGAATACCGGGCAGCCGCATAACGGTTGATATCCTTTCGGAACTGATCAATATTTTTTGACGGCATCGTTACCCCTGCGGCCATCGGATGTCCGCCGAACTTCGTCAGCAGCTTTTCGCAGGAACAAATCGCTTCAAAAAGGGAAAATCCCTCGATACTTCTACCGGAGCCTTTTGCCTCATCTCCTGCATAGGAGACGATCATGCTTGGTTTCCCGAACATTTCAGTGATTTTGGAAGATACAATGCCGATAACGCCATGATGCCAGCCTTCGCCGTCTATCACCAATATCCGGTCGAACATGCGCTCCGGATGCGCCTTTAACTGCTCTATCGCATTTTCGCAGATCTCATTTTCAATCTGGCGGCGGTAATCATTATCATCACAGATGTCAGAGGACAATTCTCCGGCTTCCTCGGGAAATTCAGAAATTAAAAGCCGAACCGCCCGGTCCGGCGAACCGATTCTTCCGGTGGCATTAATTCTGGGTACCAGTGTAAACGCGACATTTCCGGCGGTCAGGCTGCGGCCTTCCATTCCGGCGTGTTCAATGAGTGAAATAAGACCAACCCGGTCTGTCCGCGAAATAAGCCGAAGACCGGCTTTTACAAACATCCGGTTCTCACCGGTAAGCGGCACGATATCGCCAATCGTCCCAATTGCGACCAAATCCGCATAGTTTTCTATCAACGAGGTAATGTCGCAGTCCTCTCCCTCAAGAGCCATGATCAGTTTAAACGCTACGCCTACGCCGGAGTAATCCTTATAAACACTGCCGCAATCAACACGGTAAGGGTCGATGACCGCGCAAGCGGGAGGCAATACCTCCCGGGGACGGTGATGGTCTGTAATGACAACGTCCAAACCCAAACGGTTCGCGTAACCGACTTCCTCAACAGAGGATATGCCGTTATCTACCGTAATGATTAAACGAACTTCCTGATCATGCAGGGTATCGATCGCGCTGCAGTTGAGACCGTAGCCCTCCCTTTCCCGATCCGGAATATAATACATTACATTTGCGCCGCAGGATTCCAAATAAGAGTAGAGCATAGCTGTCGCGGTGATTCCATCGGCATCGTAGTCCCCATAGACAGCAATTTTTTCAAAGTGATCAATTGCATCCAGAATGCGGTTTGCACCCTTCTCCATATCCGCCATTAAAAAAGGATCTGCAAAATTAAACTCGGAATGGAACAGCCCGTTTATTGTATCCGGATCTGTAATTCCCCGGGTTACCAGAAGAACCGCCAGAAATTGAGGAATTCCAAATTGTTCGGCCAAATCGGAGGCCGTTTGATGATTATATTCAATAACTTCCCATTTTTTCATACTCAAGCTCTACACCTACCCCATATTTGATTATTCTACCATTTTGGAGTTGTTTATTCAACATTTTTATTCCCCAGCCAACACTTTCAATGAAAAGCGTGAGGACCTGCCGTCTGAAAATACAGTCAGCAAGCCCCCACGGGTGTGTTTCATGATTCTTTTAAGCTCTTTGGTTATCTATTTTTCAGTAACACTCAGGTTCACCATATAATTGCCGTGAACCCAGGAGCTGTTTGTATTGCTGATATTGAAGGTAACCGGCATTTCCGTATGCCCTGTAAAATTTTCTTTTCCTGTCATATCAATTTGTGCGACCAGGCTGTTTTCCGTCAATTTAGAAAGCTCAGTGTTCGGTCCAACCACAGTAACGGTTAAGCTGTTTGTAAATAAGCTCGCCGTTTTATTCGCCGCAAGATTTCTGATATCAAAGTTTTTCACTACCATCTGTCTTGTTGTAAATTCGCTCATATCCAATGTCACTTTGGCGACCGGAATACTGCTCAGGTTTTTACACCCGTTCGGCAGATTGACCTTTACATCAAAGATATTTTTGGCCGGGCTGACTGTTGAAAAATCAAGCGGAGGCAACGTAATTTCATACTGATTATTCAGTATTTCCTTCGGACCCGCCACATCAACCGTATCGGGATTGATTAATACCTGATCCGATGTCAGCACTAACCCGGAAGGCTGGTTGGTAAAGCTTACCCGCAAAGGCATTACTTTTCTTGCCAGCACAGGGATGGTAACATCCACCTTGGGCTCGCTCATTTTAAGCCGATTATTCTCAATCCGGTTTCCGTTGGCGTCATACAGCACCAAATCCGCCGTAAAATTTTTGGTTTCGCGTAACGTATCGCTGATTTCGTACTGAACCTCAACCTTATTGACCTGCAGAATATCCTTTTCGGGACCGGAAATCGTTACAGAATCGCTGCTGAGGGTCGGTGTACTGACAAAAAACGCAGTATCAGCCTTATAATCAGGTTTATAGGTAATATTGCTTTCGATTGGAAATGTTTTTTCTCTGGAGCGGTCAACACTGATTATAGCCTGATTCGGACTGATGGAAACAACGTCATAATCGGTTAAAGCACCTTTCTTTTGCGCGGATAGGTTAAAGGTATAGCTGCCCGGAGTACTGATGGTTGAGGCTAACTGAGCAACAACCTGCAGGTCGGTCGACTGAATCTGTTTAACGATAAGACTGTTTCCTTTAATTGAAACGGTAGCGGTCGCGTTAATAGGGCTGAACACCTTGAGCCCGTCAGCCTGCGCGGATTCCGAAAGATTGATAACAATGGGAACCTCAGATATTTGCCTGGGAAATTGCTCCGTGTTTGTAGATGCCATTACGCCCCATAGAATAATGGATGCCATAACGGAAAACACCATTACGAACTTATCTTTATAAAATAGTTTTCCAATACTGATTTTATGTTTCATTATTTTTTCGCCCTCCAGATTGAAGGGATTTTGCCCTGACGTTTTTCTCCCTGCTCGGCTTCGTTCGGCAGAATGAGGGTTTCCAAGGCACTCTTCAGTGTTTCTCTGGTATAGTTTCGTGTCAGTACTCCGTTAACGGCAACGGAAATTTGTCCCGTTTCCTCGGAAACAACAACGACGGCACTGTCTGAATTCTCGCTCATTCCGATTGCCGCCCGATGCCGGGTACCCAGCTCAATGCTGACATTATCGCTTTTGGTAAGAGGCAGAATACATCCTGCCGCATAAAGGATTCCGTCGCGAATAATCATTGCGCCGTCATGCAGGGGTGCTTTATTAAAGAAAATATTACAGATGATCGGAGAAGAAGGAACGGCGCTGATTACCGTACCGGTATCAATGATATCGCCCAGCTTTGTTCTTCGTTCAAATACAATCAGCGCGCCGGTTTTTTGCTTTTGCAATACCGCCGCCGCGTCAACAACCGCGTTGACTCCCCTGCGTATTTGCTGCATCATAATCTCGGCATCATCGGACGGCACGCCAAAAAACCAGCGTTTGTTCCCGATTCCGGTTCTTCCGATTTGCTCCAAAGCGCGGCGTATTTCCGGCTGGAACACAATTAAAAACGCGGTAACAGCAAACTGAAAGAAATAATTCAGCAGGGTTTTCATCATATATAATTGAAGCAGATACGATGAGCCCCATACCACAATTAAAACGATAATTCCTTTCACCAGCTGTTCCGCTCTTGTTTCGCGAATTAATTTTATTGCATTATATATTATAAAGGAAACCAGGATTACATCCAACGCGTCGGATATCCGAAACAATTCCACTAAACCAACAAACGACTTCCAAACCGATATGATATAATCCATCGTTTTCTTCCTTTCCTTAAAAGTAAAACATCCCAAAGTAATTTTATCATATATAAATGCAGATGCAATCCTTTTATTTGGTATTTTCAGATTATCTTAGATAGAGA
>JAEZWL010000086.1 GCA_023420245.1 Bacillota bacterium
CGCTTTTCACTGTCACGGGCAAGCTGGGAGAGCGTAAGTACGGGTACATTCAGTTCCTTCGCCATAATCTTCATGTTACGGGTAATCTGCGAAATTTCCTGAACGCGGTTATCGATCCGCCCGGAGGAGTTCATCAGCTGAAGGTAGTCTACAACGACTAAGTCGACATCCTTCAGACGTCTGAGCTTTGCCTTCATTTCCGGAACCGTGATGGACGGGTTATCATCAAAATACATCTGTGTTTTGGAAAGGATATCACCCGCCTCGATAATATGTATCCATTCGTCATCGCTTAATTTTCCGGTGCGGAGCTTTGTTCCGCTCACCATTGCCTCGGTGGAAAGCAAGCGGGAAGCAAGCTGCTCCTTACTCATTTCCAGTGAAAAAAAGGCAACCCTTTTGTTTGCCTTAACCGCAGCATGCCTTGCAATATTCAAAGCGAAGCTGGTTTTTCCCATACCGGGGCGGGCGCCGAGAAGAATAAAATCCGAACGGTTCAGTCCGGTTATGGTATCATCGAGCTCCTTGATGCCGCTGGGCACTCCTTTATACAGGTCGGCGTCCGGAGAATTCAGCATATCCAGCCGGTCAAAGGTCTGAACAATGATTTCATCGATACGCTGCAGCCCCTGCATATTTTTGCCGCGCCGGATATCAAAAATACGCTGTTCCGCGGAATCCAGCAAAGTGGAGGCATCGGCCGCGCCGGCGGAGGCTTCTTCAACAATATCCCTTGCGGTGGTGATCAGGGTGCGGATATCGTATTTATCACGGACGATATTCGCGTAGGATTCCACGTTAGAAATGGAGGGAACCAGCTGCGCGAGCTGGAGCAGATAAGTCTTCCCGTTCGCTTCGTCAAAGCTTTCGGCTTCCTTCAGCTTTTCCAGTACGGTAACAAAGTCAACCGGCTGGCCGACTGTGAACATTTCCAGCATAGTGGAATAGATGAGGCTGTTGTTTGTCTGGTAGAAATAATCGGGACGCGGCAGAATTTGTGCCACCCGATCCAGACAGGAGGAATCAAGAAGGACGGCACCCAGCACAGACTGCTCCGCTTCCGGGCTGAACGGCAAATTCAGCGCGCTGTAGCCGCCGGTTATAAAACTATCCATTCGTTTCCTCCTTTCCCTGTATTTAAAGCCGGGAAAAATTATTTACTCTTTTTCCCCTACCACGGCGTAAATCTTTGCCGAGATTCCGTTGTAGAGCTTTACTTCGCACTCATAAGTGCCAAACGCCTTAATATCGCCGTCCAGCACAATTTTACGCTTGTCCACGTCAACGTGGTATTGCTTTTTCAGCTCCTCCGCGATTTCCTTCGCAGTCACCGATCCGAAAAGACGCCCGCCCTGACCCGCTTTTGCAAAAAGGCGAACACTTTTTCCATTGATCTGGTCGGCTGTTTTCTGCGCCGTTTCGGTTTCTGTTTTAAGCTTAAACGCTTTGGCTTCCTCTGCGTTTTTCAACTCGTTCATTGCCTGGCTGTTTGCTTCCTTGGCCAGCTTACGCGGAAAAAGGTAGTTGCGCGCGTAGCCGTCGCTTACATTGATTAATTCTCCCTTTTTTCCGCTGCCTTTTATATCTTCAAGCAGTACGACTTTCATGAGTGTCCCTCCAATTAATTAAGATTCTATTTTGAATTTGTTTCACTGAGAATTTCGATCAGGCGTTCCCGTACCTGCTGGACCGTAACGCCGGAAAGCTGCGCGCCCGCCATGGTCAGATGACCGCCGCCGCCAAGTGCTTCCATAATTACCTGCACGTTTACATCCCCAAGCGAACGCGCCGAAACGTTGACGACGCTCCCGGTCGGGAAAATAACAAAGGAAGCATTCACGCCCTGAATGGACAGAAGCTCATCCGCTGCCTGCGCGGAGGTGATACGGATATCCGGGAATTCCTTTTCCGCGTAGGTAATGGCGTATTCGCCGAAAATTTCGGCACTGGAAACAATATGGTACTTCGCCTTGTAGGTGTCGATGGTATCGGAAAACATCCGCTTGACCTCCACGGTATCCGCACCGCGGCGGCGCAGGTACGCGGCCGCCTCAAAGGTTCGGACTCCGGTTTTCAGGACGAAGTTTTTGGTATCGAGCATAATGCCGGAAAGCAAGGCTTCCGCTTCCGACTGGGTGAGCATACTGTCACCGATATACTGAATCAGCTCCGCCACCATTTCAGAGGTTGAGCTGGCGTATGGTTCATGATAAAACACCAGCGCGTTCTCAATATGCCTCACCATCATGCGGTGATGGTCAATCACAACAATACGCGGCACGGCGCTTAAAAGCTCGGGGCTTTCCACAAAATCCTGAGAATGCGTATCCACAAGGATGAGGATGGTTTTGGGGTTCACCATGGAAAGCGCGTCCAGCGGCGATACAAAAATTCTGCTCTGACTTTCCGCTTCCATGGAGCTGATTAGAGGCGAAGCAAGGGACTGCGTGCGGTTTACCACAATATAAGCCTGCTTTTTGAGCCCCTTGGTAATAGAGCTCCACAGACCGATGCAGGAGCCGACGCTGTCCAGATCCGAATATTTATGCCCCATAATCAGGACGTTTTCACTATTCTTGATATGATCGGAAAGCGTCGCGGCAATGACGCGGGTACGCACCTTGTCGCGTTTTTCCACTCCCTTGGATAAACCGCCGAAGAATTCGTATGTATCATCCTTCTGTTTTACCGCAACCTGATCTCCGCCCCGGCCAAGCGCCATATCGAGCGCTTTTCTCGCCCATTCCTCGCCCTGTGTCAGGGAAGAGGCCCCGCGTGCAACGCCGATCGATATGGTGGCACTACGACGCTCTCCGGCCTTAATATTCCGTATGGTATCCAGAATCTGAAACCGCTTTTCCATCGCGTCGCGCGTGTGCGCTTCGTCGGTCAGAATCAGGTAGCGGCTGCCGCTCAGGCGTTTGAGAAAGCCGTTCATTCCGAGCGCCCAGTCGTTAAGGGCGCCCTCCACCTCCGAAGCGATACGGGTGTCTTCACTGGGGCTGCAATCGCGCGCGAGCTCCTCGCGGTTATCAAAGCAGGCCAGCGCAACCACCGGGCGGCTTTCGGAGTATTCCCGGTTGATTTCTTTATAGTAGGTATCATCAATAAAATAAACAATGCTGCCACATTCGGTATTCGACGCGAAAGCGGTAAACTGCCGCTTTCCAACCGTAATATCGCTGCCGCTGTCCTCGATAATCTGACTCACTGTTTTGGGATAGATGAATTTAAGGATATTCTCCCCGCGGCATTCGCGGTTCGCGCTTACCTGCGATAAAAAGGCATCGTTTACCCAAATAATATCCCCGGCGGCTCCAACCACGGCAACCGCCATGGTAAATTCCTGCAAAGCCCGGTATTCCTCACCGGACAATATCTTTCGCGCACTGCTTACCGCGGTCGATACATGCACCTTAAACCTTTCGGTTGAAAGCAGCACCGCTATTACTGAAATAACGGAAAGCACCAGCTCCGAGGTGAATACATAACTGTTCCAGAACCAGCTGAGGCTGGCCATAATGAGCATGACGACCGAGATGATATAAAACACCGGGGACGATACCCATACTTTTCTTTTCAAAACAATCACCCCTTCCGCTTTCTGTGCCAACCGAACCTTTGAACAATCAGACTTCCATAATAATCGGCAGGATCATCGGGCTGCGCTTTGTGCGGTCATATAGCATACGGGAAAGCTCATCCTTGATGCGGGTCTTTAAGGTGCCCCAATCGTGGATTTTATTTTCCGCGCAGTTCTGTAGAACCGCGTCCACCAGTACCCTCGCCTCATCGATCAGCGGCTCGGATTCGCGGACATATACAAATCCGCGTGAAACCACATCGGGACCGGAAATCACATGCCCGTCTCCGGAGCTGATGGTGCAGACGACAACAATCAGACCGTCCTCGGAAAGATGCTTGCGGTCGCGCAGCACAATGCTGCCGACATCCCCGACGCCGAGACCGTCTACCAGCACTCTGCCTGCCGGTACGGAGGAAAGCTTTTTCATATAATCCTGATTCAGTTCCAACACATCGCCGATATCGCCGATGTAGACGTGTGAAGCGTCCAGACCCATCGTATAGGCAACTGCGGCATTTTTCCGGAGCATTTTCTGCTCACCGTGAACCGGGACATAGTATTTCGGCTTTACGATTCCCTGCATGAGCTTCAGCTCTTCCTGACAGGCGTGACCGGATACGTGAACATCGTACATGGATTCGTAAACAACTTCGCAGCCGCGCTTCATCAGTTCATCTATCACGTTTCCAACGGTCTTTTCGTTGCCCGGAATCGGGCGCGCGGAAATAATAATAAAATCGCCGGGTCCGACCTCCACCTTGCGGTGGTCGGCGAACGCCATGCGGGTCAGCGCGCTCATTGGCTCACCCTGGCTGCCGGTCGTGACAAGAACCACCTTATCTTTCGGATAGCGGTTAATCAGGTCAAGGTCGATCAGCACTCCGTCAGGAACATCGAGATATCCCATTTCGATACCGATGCCCATCACGTTAATCATGCTTCGCCCGGAAAGAGCAACCTTCCTGCCGTATTTCACCGCGCAGTTGATGATTTGCTGCACGCGGCTGATATTGGACGCAAAGGTAGCGATGATAATCCGGCTGTTTTCGGCGCGCTTGAAAAGGCGCTCGAAGGAATCGCTCACCTTGCTTTCAGACATGGTATAGCCGGGGCGCTCCGCGTTGGTGGAATCGGCAAGCAGCGCCAAAACCCCCTGCTGCCCCAGTTCGGCAAAACGACCCAGGTCAATCATACTGCCCTGCGTCGGGGTGCAATCTATTTTAAAGTCTCCGGTATGAATCAGTGTTCCGGCCGGGGAATGAATGGCAATTCCCACCGCGTCGGGGATGGAGTGGTTC
>JAEZWL010000110.1 GCA_023420245.1 Bacillota bacterium
GTATGAGGATATCATGCAGGCTACGTCCTTCATTTTAAACTCCATCATGAATATCGTAATTCAGATTTCTCTTGCCTTTGTTTTAATCGCGGCGTTAGATTACCTGTACCAGTGGTGGGAATACGAACGAAATATTAAAATGACAAAGCAGGAAATTAAGGATGAATACAAGCAAATTGAAGGAGATCCGGTGATTAAGGGCCAGATCAAGGACAGACAGCGCAGAATGGCCCAGCAGAGAATGATGCAAAAGGTTCCGACCGCAGACGTCATTATTCGAAATCCTACGCATTTCGCGGTCGCTTTGAAATATGACGCAGAAAAAAACGGCGCTCCGTTGGTAGTCGCAAAGGGTCAGGATTATGTAGCGCTGAAAATAATAGAAATAGCCGAGCAGTACCACATTCCTATGACGGAAAACAAACCGCTTGCCAGGGCGTTGTACAGCACCGTAAAGGTAGGCCGCGAAATCCCGCCCGAGTTTTATGTTGTGCTGGCAGAAGTAATGGCTTGGGTATACTCGCTCAAAAGGGAGGATAAAAGAGATTGAAATTACTCAATAATGTGGTTGCAGTTTTCGTTATAGTAATTGTTGCGCTCCTGATCATACCTTTACCTCCTTTTATGCTCGACATGATGATCGTTTTGAACCTCACCATTTCCCTGATTATTCTTCTGATGACAATGTACGTCCAGAATGCGCTTCAATTCTCGATTTTTCCGTCCTTGCTGCTGATCACCACACTGCTGCGGCTGGGCTTGAATATATCCTCCACAAAGCTGATTTTAACACAGTCCGGTTCCGCGGGTCAGGTGATTAAAACCTTTGGAAGCTTCGTATTGGGAGGCAATGTAGTTGTCGGATTTATCGTCTTTATCATCATCGTTCTGGTTCAGTTTTTGGTTATTACGAAGGGCGCGGAGCGTGTCTCTGAGGTTGCGGCAAGATTTAAACTGGACGCTATGCCCGGAAAGCAGATGGCAATTGACGCGGACCTGAGCTCGGGTCTCATTAATGAGGAACAGGCGCGCAGCCGAAGAAACGATATCCAGCGCGAAGCGGAATTCTACGGTTCCATGGATGGTGCTACCAAATTTGTCAAGGGCGACGCCATCATGTCGATTATTATCCTGTTTGTCAACCTGATTGCCGGTTCCATTATCGGTATGGTTGAGGGCGGCAGCACAATTACCGAGGTCTTGAACATCTATTCCATTGCCACGGTTGGTGACGGTCTGGTTTCCCAGATTCCGGCGCTGTTAATTTCAACCGCGACCGGCATGATTGTTACCCGTGCCGCATCCGATTCCAGTCTGAGCGCCGACCTTACCAGACAGTTTTTTTCACATCCGATTGTGCTTTACATAGCGGGCGGTATCGTCCTGCTGCTTTGCCTTATCCCGGGTATGCCGTTTATCCAGATTCTCATCGTGGCTGCTGCGCTCCTGTTTGCGGGCTTTGCCTCAAAGAAGAAAAAAGATTTGGTGGAAACCCTGTCTGCGGAAGGGCTTGCTGTTCCCGAAGCGGTACAAGAGCAGAGCGAAACCGAGTATTATAAAAACATTGACAATATTTATGATCTGCTTCAGATCGATTCGATAGAAATGGAGTTCGGCTACAGCCTGATTCCGATGATCGACGAAAACAGCGGAAGTAGCTTTATCGAACGGCTGGTTTCCTTTCGCAAGCAGTTTGCCGTTGAAATGGGCACGGTTATTCCGGCGGTGCGTCTGCGCGACAACGGGATGCTGAATCCGAACCAGTATGTAATCAAGATTAAAGGCGAAGAAGTCAGCAGAGGCGAAGTTCTGATCGATTATTACCTTGCCCTGGACCCCGGAAACCTGACCGGAACGATTGATGGAATTGAGACCATTGAGCCGGCTTACGGAATCCCGAGTAAATGGATTACGCCGGACCGCAAGGAAATGGCGGAGATTTACGGGTATACCGTAATTGATCCTCTATCTGTAGTTGTTACCCATTTATCCGAAATGGTAAAACGCTATGCGCATGAGCTGCTCACCCGACAGGATGTCAACCAGCTTCTTGAAAATGCGAAAAAGTCCGACGCCACTTTGGTGGACGACGTTATTCCGAATATGATTTCTTACAGCAATCTACAAAAGGTGCTGTGCAACCTCTTAAAGGAGGGCGTACCGATCCGGGATATGGAGACCATACTGGGAACCATTTCTGACTATGCCGGTACGGTTCGCGAGACCGAAGTCCTTACCGAATATGTGCGGCAGGCGCTCAAACGCACGATCACGCGGAAATGGTCGGATGGCGGTCAGATACGAGTCATTACCCTCGACAGCGAGGTGGAGCGGGTTATTGTCAATTCAATTAATAAGAATGAGCATGGAACCTACCTTTCCCTGGACCCGCAGACCACTCAGAAAATCGTTTCCAATCTGTCCGACTGTATCATAAAGGTTAAGGATGTAATCAATGTTCCGATCATCCTTACTTCTCCTCTGGTGCGCATCTATTTCAGCAAAATGCTCGAGCAGTTCTATCCAAATTCGGTGGTTCTGTCCTTTAATGAGCTGAATTCCAATGTACAGATTCAGGCGGTTGCCAACGTTACGATTGATTAAAAGATTTTTTTAACATGAATAAAATCATTACATAAGGAGGTACGGCTGAGTGAAAAACGCAGGAGCAAGCCAGTTGCCTACAGCAGACTTGTGGCTGGAATATGGGCGGTCAAGGGATAATGCAATCCGTAATATGCTGATTGTGCAGTACAGTTATATCGTGAAATGCATTGCTTTAAAAACAGTTGGCCGTTACCAGCATTTTAACTATATGGATGACATTGTAAACGAAGGGCTGATTGCCCTACTGGACGCGGTGGAAAAGTTTGACCCGCAGAAGAAAGTGAAATTTGAAACCTACGCTTCCATCAAGGTGCGTGGCGCAATGATCGACTATATCAGGAAGCAGGATTGTTTTCCAAGAAGACTGAAACGGATTGCGAAAAATATCATTGAGGCGGAAAATGACTTGAATCATCGTCTTGGCAGAACCCCGACCGATCAGGAGCTGGCGGATTTTCTGGAGGTCAGCTTAGAGGAATATGAAAAAATGCAGGCTGAAACCTGCGCGCTCAATATGCTCTCGTTTGAAGAAATTATTTACGAAAAGGGATTGGAAAATATAGAAATTAGCCTTACCGGAGACCCAATTCGCGGTCCGGAGCAGGTGGTGGCGGAAAAGGAACTGGAGGATGTTCTTGCAAAGGATATTGAAATGCTGAATGATAAGGAAAAAATCGTCATTTCGCTTTATTATAAAGAACAGTTAAAAATCAAGGAAATATCCGATGTCATGGGAATCAGCGATTCCCGGGTTTCACAGATTCATTCCAACGCGCTGCGAAAGCTGAAAAAACATTTAACTGATTATTTTAATCAATAACAGGAGGCTTACATATGGTCAGAGGTTTTTATACGCTCGGTTCCGGAATTCTAACACAGGGGAGAATTCTTTCCGGCATCAGCAACAACTTAGCGAATGTGGACACGCCGGGTTATAAAAAGGAAAAAGTCTCCTCCTCCGCCTTCGGGGATATTCTGGTCAGCCGAATTGACTCAAGCACGGTTACGCCTATCGGCAAGCTGGGGGCCATCCGCGTGGCGGACAGAACCAGTGTCGTCCATTCCGAGGGAACCCTGAAAGCTACGGGAAGAACGCTGGACTTTGCAATTCGCGGAGAGGGCTTTTTCGGCGTTCAAGGTCAGAATGGCACGGTATATACCCGCAACGGCAGCTTCAGCGTCGATAACGAAGGCTATCTCGTTTTGGAGAATGTAGGGCGTGTCATGGGTCGGAACGGTGCGATCAAAGTCGGTACGGATAATTTCACGGCGGATGCTATGGGGAATATTTCCGTAAACGGTACTGTCGCCGACCAAATTTCCGTTTATAATTTTGCCGATTACAACAGTCTTAATCTTTCGCAGGCCGGTATGTTTACTTCGAATACCCAGCCGACCCGGGTCCAATTCCCCAACCTGCTGTGGAAAACGGTGGAAGGCTCCAACGTGGAGCCGGCTGAAGAAATGACCTCGGCGCTCTCGGCGCAGCGCAGCCTGCAGGCATGTACGCAGGCGGTTAAAATGTATGATCAGGTGCTGCAAAAGGCGGCTACCGATATTGCTAAAATATAAGGGAAACAGGGGCTGATTTATTATGATAAATTCATTTTATACATCCGCGACTAGCCTGATCGAAATGCAAAAGGGCTTTGATGTTACCTCCAATAATATTGCAAATGCCAATACGGCCGGGTACCGTTCTTCCGACGCTACTTTTGCTGACTTGATGTATTCCAATATCAATGCGGCTGAAAATGTGAATTCCGAATTAAAAAGCGGTCACGGCACTAAACTGAATAAAACCAATATTCAGTTTGCACAGGGGGATTTTTCCCAGACTAACCGGGATCTGGATTACGCGATTACCGATCCCTATGGCTTTTTTGCCGTAAAAAAAGACGGTCAGGTGCATTATACACGCAATGGAAATTTTCATCTTTCTCTGGAGCAGGGAAAAAACTTCCTGACTGCTTCTGACGGCGGGTATGTGCTTGATGCAAAGGGAAATCCGATTGCAGTCACAAATGAGAAAGACAATTTGGACGTCGGTGTTTATACCTTCCCGAACTGCGGTGCTTTGGAGCGCGTAGGGGATAGCTCCTTTGCGGCAACCCCAGGCTCCGGCGCGGCAGCCGCCATGGAAAAACCGGAGCTGAAAAAAGGGTGGATGGAAGGCTCCAATGTGGATATGGCGGAAACAATGGTGTCAATGATTGAGCTGCAACGGGCATTTCAAATGAATTCGAAGATGGTTCAGATATCTGATGAGGTGACACAGGCCGTTAACAGCCTGCGATAATGAAGGAATATATCGATAACGTGAGAGGAAAATGAATGGACATGGATACGGATTCTGCGGAGCTGAGCGCGTTTGAGGCGCTCCAGCAAGAACCGATAGAAGAGCCAAAGCCGGATATTCAGCTGCAAATTGCGACGGATAATATGACGGCATACCTGCGGGTTAAGCCTGCCTATGCGGGGCAGGTTGTTTCTTATGAGCAGATTCTCGCCTATTTGCAGGAAAACGGGATTGCCTATGGAATTTGTGAGGAGTCCATCCGTGATTTTTGCGAAAAAAACAAATTTTTTCTGGAGATTGAGTGTGCTCAGGGAACATACCCGGTTGATGGAGTGGACGGATGGGTCGATTTTAAATTTGATACGGATCATGGTCTGAAGCCGAAGGACCGGGGTGACGGAACAGTTGACTTCCGTGATCTGGGTCTGGTAAAAAATGTAAACAAGGGCGAAGTGCTGTGTCAGATTATCCCGCCGGAACCGGGAAAAGACGGAACAGATATTTACAACAATCCGGTACCTTACCGGCCAGGCAGGCTCCCCACGCTGCCGGAGGGAACCAACACGGTATTATCCGAGGATAAGCTTTCCTTGCTTGCCGATAAAGACGGCTGTGTTGAATATAAGAATTTGCGGGTCAATGTCAATGAGGTCTTTATTGTACACGGCGATGTAGACAGTGCCTCCGGGAATATCAATTCCGTGGGCTCCGTCATTGTTCAGGGTGATGTGAGAGAAGGCTTCTCCGTCATCTCGGAGAAGGATATCTCGGTGCGCGGTATGGTGGAGGGTTCCTTGATAGAGGCAAAGGGAAATATATCTATTTCCAACGGGATGAACGGAATGGGAAGAGGAATCCTGAAAGCCGGCGGAAATATTGTAGGCAAGTACTTTGAAAATGTAACACTGATTGCCGAGCATGATATTCTCGCGGATGTATTGATGAATGCCAGAGCAAAAGCCGGTGATTCCATTGTATTGAGAGGGCGAAAAGCCTCGCTGATCGGCGGAAGCTATGAAGCGGGAAAGCAAATCTATGCGAAAAATATCGGTACTGCGGGAAATATTACGACAAAGGTTGCAATTGATGCAAAAGAAGTCAACATGCTTTTTTCGCAGGAGAATGAAACGCCGAATATGGATGAGCTGAATGCAAAGCTTCAGGAAGCGCAAAGCAAGCTGGAGGAGTATCAGACAAAATTTGAGGAGATTACCAAACAGATCTCGCTGAGCGGTCAAAAGAACACCGAACAGGGAAACTTGATGATTAAATCCGCAATTTACCGAAAAAGCAAATATGTAGAAGAGGTCAATAAAATTCAAAAGCAGATTCAGGAAGCACAGATAAAGACGAATAGTCTGATGGATTTTAATATCACAGGGGTTGGAATTGTTTATCCGGGTACCAAGATCACGATCGGACCTTTTACCATGAATGTGATGAACGAATACAATCATATGAAGTTCTATGCCGGAGCAGATCATATTGTTTCGGGGCCGATGCTTCCATCGGATGAAATACTATGACCGTGTAAAGCACCGCGGACTCCTTTAATCTGACCGCATGGGGAGCTCCGATCTTTCTACAGCCGGCATGCGGCGGCACGGGGGTTATCATGTCGATTTATAATTTGGAACAATTGAATGATATGCACATTGATGTGCTGAAGGAGATCGGGAATATCGGCGCGGGAAACGCGGCAACTTCACTTTCGCAGATGCTGAACGCGGAGGTAGATATGACGGTTCCGAAGGTGCGGATTCTGAATATCAATGACGCCGCCACCTCGATGGGTGGACCTGAGAATGTTGTAATCGGAATTCTGGCGAAGCTCTACGGAGATATCGAAGGAATTATGATGTTTATCATCGAGCAGGAATTCGCAAAGGAGATTCTCACCTCTCTGCTGGGGGCGCAGGAAGTCAGCTGCGATAACCTTTCCGAGCTGGAGCTTTCAGCAATATCGGAAATCGGAAATATTATGATCAATGCTTATACCGGTTCAATCGGTACGTTATCCCAGCTAGCCATTAAGACCTCCGTTCCGGCCATTACCGTGGATATGGTTGGGGCGCTTTTGAGTGTTCCGGCGATTGAAATGAGCTCTGTAT
>JAEZWL010000222.1 GCA_023420245.1 Bacillota bacterium
AAGCTGCCCTCCGCGCCGCCGGAAGCACCCGGAAGCGGCACAAACGCGGAGACCATGGCGACAAACACCTGCGCAGCAACCATTGTGGTGACCGGCGCCGAATTCATGCCGAAGCTGCGGTAAATAAAATAGGGAATCAGACTATTGATTGTAATTTGAACAACTGTCAAAATGGAAACAAGCACATATAATTTTGTGGATTTCCCCATAACCTTTGAGGCATCATGGAAAATCTGAAGCTGGCTGTGGATTTTTTCATACCGTTCCTCCGGATGCTTGCAGAGCCTTATTTTATGAAGGAATCGGATAACTGCGGTTACAATTTTATCCGTCATATTTTCGCTGACCATAAACAGGAATACCGCCAGAATAAAAACTGTGTTGGAAAGCAGACCGATAATTGTAACAAAGGAAAAGTTGCTGACGCTTGTCTGGAAAAAACGCAGCTTGGAGGCCACCGCAACCAGAGAATATAGCACCATGATTACTTGATAGGTAAGTGTTTTTACCGCGATAATGGAACCGGCTTTCCCGGTATCCATACCCATCTTATGCATGGAGTAAATCTGCATTGGCTGCCCGCCGGTTGAAAACGGCGTAAGAGCGCTGTATAAAAGTCCCGTCATGCCAATGGAAAATGACTTTCCAAAGCTCCACTCCGGGCTGATATGAACACAAATCAAATTCAGAACGAAGCCTTCCATAATCCAGCAGACGATTACCGAAAGGATGGACAAAAGCATCCACTGGGGCTTGAGCTTCGTAACCAGGCCGGCAAGCGTACGGATCCCGTCTGTGGTTAAAAAAAAGTAAAGCATGACCGCTATGGTCAGTATTAAGGTTACAATAACAAAAAGATTTTTGCGGATGAAAGCTTTTAAACGATTCATCATTAGTATCAACATCATCCTTTAAATTCCGAATATTTTTTATTGGGCATGTGATAGTTATACCTTGTCAAGAAATGCTGCCCTGTATGCAAAAGATAAGCTATTATAGCATAAATGAGTCATGTATACCAAAAGGGACGATAGGCTTTATCGTTTGGCGCACATAGAACCAAAAGAATAAATCTATTATTTCCTATTATTTTCAAGAATTTCGCAAAAACTAAAATCGGAGGTGAATCATATGCCGGAAAAATACAGTGACTTATATAACCTGATCGACGAAGATCACGAGGCGAATTCGTATTATGCTTCTTTACCTTACTACGTAAAGCAATCCATCAGCTACCGTTCACAGAATATCAATTCCCTTGACAGCCTTCGGGATTATGCGGAAAACCTTTTGCGGGACGATGAATAAGCATACATTTTCAAAACAAGGGGGCAGAAATTCTCCTGCCCTTACATAATTTTAAATACTCTGCATATTATTGTGAGAAAATGGAAAACTAAATAAAAAAGGAGTGATAGAAATGTTTGATAAAATTGCTTTGCTATTGGTTATCATAGGCGGTCTGAATTGGGGTTCTATCGGCATTTTCAGTTTTGATATCGTTGCCTGGATTTTCGGTGGACAAGCCGCAATCGGCAGCCGTATCGTTTATGTTCTGGTAGCGCTCGCGGCAATCTGGTGTATAACCCTGCTGTTTCGGGATCGCGACGAAGTCCGCGATTAAAAGAAACCGTACTGGCTGCATGCAACTGAAATTTGCAATCACAATTTTGCGGTTGCCCGATTTGATCGACAGCCTAAAGCAGCCCGGCCAACAGCCGGGCTGCTTCTCTTTGTGTTATTCTTCTGTGCGGTCGGATTCTGTCTCCGGCGGAGCAGGCGTTGGTTCCTCCGGCATCTCCGGGTTCACCGAAGGGAGCGGATTCTGCGTCGGTACGGGGGGAACCGCCGATACGGTCGGCTGCCCGTAGGTGTACACAGAACCGTATCCGGGCATCTGCTGATACGCGGTACGGGGCGGAGCCTGAACAATCCGGCAGGTATAAATCACCTTTGTATTGCACAAAACATCGTGAAGCCCCCGTTTCTCACTGCTGGCACCGATCATAAAGTAACCGATAAAAAGCAGGGAGCTTAGATAACGCCCGATGGTCTCCCGGTAAAGCACATTGAGAAACGTAAGCGGCGCGTCATCTGTGGAAACAACCTTTAAATTCATCACTCTTTTTCCCACTGTGGAGCCGGAATAATACGTCAGCATAATAAAATAGGCCGCACCCGCAAGATAGGAAAAAATATCATACAAATTAAACTGGAACAGAATGGGGCGGAACAGGAAGAGTTCCGGATTCCCCAGACGGATAAAAAACACCGGAATGCCGAAAATCAGTAAAACGGCGCCGATAAGAATCAGATCAATCAAATAAGCGGATAGGCGGACAAAAAAACCGGCGTTTGTCGGGTTGTTATTTTCCTGTGACGGCATAATACATCGGCACCCCGCTCTCTTTTGTTTCTAACAGGTCCTTCAGATTATCCGCATCGGTGCGCGCATAGCGCTGCGCCATGGAGAACAGGGAATCCAGATAAGATTTTTTCGTTTTGGGGGTAAACATCGCCACATCTCCGCCCACCTGTGATTTCAGCTGTTCCACCGTGGTATCGTAATCCTGAATGCCATCGATGAGCTTTAAATCCAATGCCTGCTGCGCGGTATAAATTCTGCCGTCGGCAATCGGCTTTACGGTATCCACACTCATTTTCCTGCCGCGCGCCACAATCCCGACAAATTGCTCGTAGGATTCGTCTACCAACCCCTGGAATATCCTATTCTGCTCCTCGGTTACCGTAACTCCCGGGTTACCCATGGATTTGTTGGGTCCGCTGGTATACAGAACGGTTTCTATTCCCAGCTTGTCGTAAAGACCCTTGTAATTGGCAAGGGATATTATTACGCCGATGGAGCCGGTCCATGTATTACGGTTCGCGTAGATTTTATCGGATGCCATTGATACATAATAGCCGCCGGAGCACGCCTGGGTCGCCATGTAAGCCCAAACCGGTCTGCCGGTTTCCTTTTTGTATTTTTCCAGACGGTTGTATAGCTCGTCGGATTCATACACTCCCCCGCCCGGCGTGTTCAGGTACAAAAGAATTCCTTTATTCTGACTGGAATCCTGCAGCTGATCAATCAGATTGAGCGTTTTTCCGTGGTTATAGCTCTCCTGCTCAAACAACGAGGAGTTAGAACTGGAACGCGTAATCGTACCGTCTACCTTAACCACACAGACGTAGGGCGAACTTGGAAGATCCACTTTCGTTTCTGCGGATTCAAGCAGACTCTGTGCCAGCTTGGCATTTTGCCGGTTGTTTGAAAAATTTGTCACCAGAACATTCGCTCCACAGACAAAAACAAATACAAACGCTGCGGCCAGAATTCCCGCTATCTGCTTTTTGTTCATATTGGCTCTCCTTTTCTCCGTCACTGCGGAAACAATTTTATACTATTGTACTAATACAATAATTTTACGTTGAGACAAAATTTTTGTCAAGTAGCTTGATTTCATAATTTCATTATACTCTTATTGTTTTAAAAAAAGAAAGTATTTACCTGTTTTATTTGTCAGGGCATATTGATGATTTACAAAATTTACTAACAATGTTATATTATACACAACATACATAAGAAGGGCAGGCGTTTCTCAAGTGGAAGTTGTATTGAAAAACATCATGGAAACATTGATCCTTGAAAAGCTGGATGAGCTCGGGGACAAGCTGGACTGCTGTAAATGTAAAAAATGCCGCATGGATATCGCGTCCTACGCGCTGAACAGGATGCCGCCGAAATACGTTGCTACCTATGAAGGCTCGGTCTACTCCAAGCTGGACACCCTCTCCGTTCAATATGAAGCGGACCTGCTCAACGCAATTTATCAAGCGGTGGATATCGTTAAGAACAGCCCGCGCCACATTGAGGAAGAATAATCCCGATTGAAAAAAGCGAACTGCACTCCATTTGTTTTCAGTATATCGTACTGTCTGACAAACGGGGTGCAGTTCCGTTTTAAAGTCCCCCTTTCGAGGGTCTTTTCTTTTTAACCTCTCCGGCCATTCGGTGCCCGTTTGGCTCTGGATTTTGGAGCACGGTGCTTCGGAGCGTCTTTTTGAAAGATATATGGTTTTTGTGGGCTCCACTCCGCCTTATGTGGCTCGTTCCCCGACCCATCCTTTTTGGGCTTTGGGGCAAAATCCTTTGAAGGAGTCTTTCTCGGCTGCTTTCCGCGCGGCTCTGGCGCACCCGCCGGCGGTCTCCTTCGGCGCAGCTCAGATTTCGGCGTCGGTGTGGTAATCAGCATCGGACAAGGATGCTCTTCTTCTACAGGAATGGTTTTTCCGATTAGCTTCTGTATATTCCTCAGATCGTTCTTTTCGTCGATGCAGCAGAAAGAAACAGCGACACCGCTCATTCCGGCGCGTCCGGTTCTTCCGATACGATGGACATAGGTTTCGGGAACCTCCGGCAGGTCATAATTGAACACGCAGGATAGCTCCTCGATATCGATGCCTCTGGCGGCAATATCGGTGGCTACCAGAACGCGGATGGTTCCGTTTTTGAAGCTGCCGAGCGCGGTCTGGCGTGCAAGCTGCGATTTGTTGCCATGAATGGACTGCGCGCTGATCTTCGCCCTTTCCAGCTCCTTAACCACGCGGTCAGCGCCGTGTTTTGTTCTGGTGAATACCAGAGCGGAACGGATCTCGGGATTTTCAAGCAGATGAATCAGCAGCTTTGCCTTGTTTCCCTTATCAACAAAGTAAACCGACTGTTCGATCGCCTCCACCGTTGTTGCGGGC
>JAEZWL010000228.1 GCA_023420245.1 Bacillota bacterium
CTTATGCTGCGGAGAAATGCCGCGCAATCAACGACGCGAATATTTTAACCATGGGCGGTTGGGTCATCGGAGAAGTGCTCGGATGTGCAATGGCCGACGTTTTTTTGAATACGGAATTTACACAGAATTTAGAGGAATGGCGTCAGAAATTTTTACACGGGGCACGAGATCAGGTCAAGCTTCTGGAAGAGGAAATTTACAAATAAGCGGAGGTAAAAATGAAATATTTTTTAGACAGTGCAAAGCTGGATGAAATTCAGTATGCATATGAGAATTACGGAATAGACGGAGTTACTACCAACCCGAAGCACATTAAGCTGAGCGGAAAGCCTTTTATGAGCATCGTTAAGGATGTTGCCGAATGGATTTCCAAGAACGGGCTGGAAGGCGCGGACAAATTTCCGGTATCGTTTGAGATTAATCCCCATTTGGAAAAAGCCGGGGATATCGTTGAGGCAGCAAAGGAGATTTCTGCCTACTCCCCTAACTATGTAATCAAAATTCCCTGCACAGAGCAGGGGCTAATTGCGGCGAGAAAGCTGGAGGCGATGGGGATACGCACCAACGTTACCCTTGTTTTTTCACCGTCACAGGCAATTCCGGTAGCAAAGCTCGGCGCTAAATTCGTTTCCCCGTTTGTCGGGTGGAAAGAAAACAGCGGCGACGACGCGCTTGATTATATTTCAAAAATTGTAAAAATTTACAGGACGTTTGATTATAAAACGGAGATTATTGTAGCGGCGGTTCGCAACGGCAAGCAAATCGGCGATTATGCTGAGATTGGCGCGGATATCGTTACCTGCGGGCTGGATGTCTACAAGGCAAGCTTTGAGCACCCGTTTACAGACTACGGCGTGGGTGTTTTCCGCGCCGCCTGGGACAGCACCGCGAAAGAATAATGGTAGAAAGGAGTAGATGAAGATGTCACAAAATGTAAGAGTCGGTGTGGTTTGCCTGACACGGACGACCTACGATTATAAAACAGCGCAGGAAATTTACAACAGCACCATGGAGGACCTGAAGAAAATTCCGAATGTCGACTGGGTGTTTGTAGAGAAAGCGGTCATTGAAATAGAAGACGCGGAAGCAGCCTCCCGAACAATGCTCGAGAAAAACGTGGACGGTCTGGTGATTATCAGCGGAACCTTCCATCTCGGTCATCTGGCGCTGATCTTCAATAAATACATAAAGAAGCCGATTCTTCTCTGGGCTTTTGACGAGCTCCCGTACGACGGCGGCAAAATCCGCCTGAATTCCGTCTGTGGCTTGAACCTCAACGCTTCCAACCTGTATAAGGCGGGTAATGACAATTATACGTGCATCATCGGCGGCAGTATCGATCAAACATGGCTGTCTGCGCTTCGCGTAAAGGCCGCTTTTGAAAACGCAAGGATCGGGCTGATAGGCTACCGCGCGCACGGCTTCTTTAACGTAGGAACAGATGATCTGGATCTTTACCGGAAAACAGGCATTCTGATTGACCACTATGAGATTTCAGAAATGTTCTCCCAGCCGGTGAATGAAGAGGAGATTAAAAAGGAGCAGGCTGAAATTTTTGGGCTGTTTAATTGTTCGGATATTACCAACCAGCAGGTGGAAAATGTTGCGCGCCTTTGCGTCAGCGCAACAAAATTTATGGAGAAGTACCACCTTACCGCAGCGGCTGTCCGCTGCTGGCCTGAGTACGCGGCAAGCTTCGGGGTTTCCCCGTGCGCGCCCATGTCCATCCTGCAATCCCGTGGAATTCTTCTGGGCTGTGAGGGAGATATCGAGGGAACGCTCTCTATGCTGGCCTGCAAGGCGATGGGTGCCGAAACTCCGTTCCTGGCCGACCTCTCTCAGGTTGACCTGAAAGAGGATTTTGCCCTGATGTGGCATTGCGGCGTGGCTCCGCTGAATTTGTGGGACGGAAAATGCGACAGGACGCTTGATACCTATTTTGCAGGAGGCAAGGGCGTTACGGCGGGCTTCGTGATGAAGAGCGGCAAGGTAAGCATGATGCGTATTGACACCGCCAGAGGTAAAACGAGAATGTTCGTTTCCTCGGGAGAAGCGATTCCCATGCAGAAGCAGCTCTGCGGAACCTACGCAAAGGTCAAATTTGAGCAGACTGTCCCAGAGGTTCTTGATAAAGTCATGTATACGGGCTTGGCACATCATATTGCCATGATATACGGTGAATATGTGGATGTTATGAAGGCGTTTGCCAAAATGATGAACTTTGAGATTATAGAGTAACCGGAGGCGTAACAATGAGTGAGTATAAAGGTAAGCTGCACGAATCTGCAGTAAAATTTCCCGATACAGATGTATGGATGGATTCATGCGGTGAGGAAGAGCTTGATTACGGTCTGGAACGCGGGATTGTAGGGGCTACAAGCAACCCGATTATTGTGGGCGCGGTAATCAAAGAGGAACTCCCCTTATGGGAAAAAAGGATAAAAGAGCATTTGGTAAAGACCCCGGACGCAACGGAAGACGACATCGCCTGGGAGCTTATCTATGAAGCGGGCCGCGAGCGCTCGAAAAAGCTTTTGCCGGTATTCGAACAGTTCCAGGGCAAAAAGGGCAGGCTTTCCATCCAGGTAAACGCAAAGTATTACAGAAACTGGAAGAAAATGCTGGAGCAAGCGCTTTATCTGGATTCACTGGGCAAAAATATGCAGGTGAAAATTCCTGCGTCCGAAGCCGGAATTAAGGCAATGGAGGAAGCGACCTACCACGGCGTAAGCATTAACGCGACGATATCCTTTACCGTCGCGCAGGCAGTCGCGGTTGCGGAAGCGGTGGAGCGCGGTCTTGAACGCAGGAAAAAAGAGAACCTTCCTACCGAGCATATGGCTCCTGTCTGCACGATTATGATCGGCAGAACCGACGATTGGGTGAAGGAGTACGTTAAGCGCGAAAACCTTGTTCTTGACCCGGAATGTCTGGAATGGGCCGGAGTTGCCGTAATTAAGGAAGCCTACCGCATTTATCAGGAGCGCGGTTACACAACGAGACTTCTCTCTGCGGCAAACCGCAACCACTACCACTGGTCGCAGCTGATCGGCGGAAATCTTGCCATGACCATCAATTACGCGTGGCATAAAAAACTCAATTCCTGCGGTGTTGAGGTCAAAAGCCGCATTGATGAGCCGGTTAAAGCAGAGTATATGGCGGAACTGAACCAGCTGGTTGAATTCCGCAAATCGTTTGACGAAAACGGAATGAAGCCGGAAGAATTTGAAAGGTACGGCGGCTTCCGCGATACGCTTTCTACATTCCTGACAGGCTATGATGATCTGGTAAAGCTCGTAAGGGGCTATATGGTCTAAACAAAAACGGAGCAAGGCTCCCACGGGGTTGGCATTTTCGCTGACTCCGCGGGAGCCTTTTCGTGTAGCAGGAAACGCCTGCTCTTTTTGGCATAAAAAACACCCCATTTGTTTTCAGTATCATACTGTCTAACAAATGGGGTGCTGTTCACGGTTCTACAATTGGGGGCTTTTCTCATTTTACGGAGCTGTTTTCGCCAGCCGGAAAAATGGGGGAGAGACCGTATTGATCAGTATGGCACCTGCCGGTTCTCTGATTTCGTTTAACCCTGCCCGTAATAGGCGTTAATGCCGTGCTTGCGAAGATAATGCTTCTCCATAAGCTCCTGCTGCATGGCAGGGAGCTTGGGCTCCAGCATCAAGGCGTGAAAGTCCATAAATGCTACCTCCTCCATTACAACCGCATTGTGTACGGCGTCAAGAGGAGTTGCTCCCCACGCAAAGGGACCGTGACTGTGGACCAGCACACCGGGTATTTCCTCGGGCAGAATACCAAGCTGCGTAAATGTTTCCAAAATAACATTGCCTGTTTCCCGTTCATAGGGGCTCTCCGTTACCTTATCGTAGGGGGTTCCAATCTCATCGGGGCGCATTCTGCGGGTACAGGGAATTTCACCGTGAAAATAGTCTCCCTGCGTAGTTCCCAGCGCCGGAATGCCACGCCCTGCCTGTGCAAAGCTGGTAGCCCAGCGGGAGTGCGTATGTACAATGCCGCCCAGCTTTGGCCAGGCTTTGTAAAGTACAAGATGGGTGGGAGTATCGCTGGAGGGCTTGTATTTTCCTTCCAGCCGATTGCCGTCGAGATCCACAACCACCATGTCCTCGGGCTGCATATCATCGTATGATACGCCGGAGGGCTTTATCACAACCAGACCTGTTTCCCGGTCGATGCCGGACACATTGCCCCATGTAAAGGTTACCATTTTGAACCTTGGAAGCTGCAAATTCGCGTCGCACACAGCTTTTTTTAACTTTTCAAGCATTCGTAATCCCCCTTACCTCAGCCTCCACGCCAGATCATTCAAAAACAGCTGTTGCTTTAAGCCTTCTACAGTGGTTTCACTGCCGATATGGATATATTCAATTGCCATCATTTCCGCCCAATCTTCCATGACGGAGGCATTGATTTGCGTGGTCAGAACGCTGTGATGAGCGCCGCCGGACAAAATCCAGCATTTCAAGCCGGTCAACAGGTCGGGCGCCGGTTTCCACATAACCCTGGCCACCGGCAGATTTGGCATTTCCATGGTAGGCTTCACGCATTCCACGTCCTGAACAATCAGCCGCATCCTGCCGCCTAAGTCAATTAATGAGATGACAATGCCCTTTCCGGCCGTCCCTTCAAATACCAGACGGGCCGGAGGCTCCCGGTCGCCGATACCCAGCGGGTGAATTTCAACACGGGGCTTCTCAGCCGCGACGGAGGGGCAAACCTCCAGCATATGCGCGCCCAGTGTCAGCTCCTTTCCGAGCTCTAAATCATAATTGTAGTCTTCCATAAAAGAGGAGCCACCCGGCAGCCCCTGCGCGATTGCTTTTACAATTGCGGTCATGCCGGAAATTTTCCAATCACCCTCCGCGCCGAAGCCCAAACCATCCGCCATGATGTTCTGGGAAGCCAATCCCGGAAGCTGCCGCATTCCGTAAAGATCCTGAAAATTGGTGACGAAGCCTTTGGCGCCTTCCCGCTCCATAATTGTGCGGATGGCAATTTCCTCCCTTGCCTGATAGCGCACGGTATCCAAATCACGTTCGGGAAGAAGATAGCGATTTTGATATTCGGTCATCTTTGCGTCAATGTCCGCTTCGGTAACCGCATTCATTGTTTCAACCAGATGACCCACCGGCCAGTAATCAACCTGCCAGCCCAATTTAATCTCTGCCTCTACCTTGTCGCCTTCTGTCACCGCTACGTCACGCATATTGTCGCCAAAGCGAATCAGTCTTAAATTCTTCGAAAGAATGGTGCCGATTGCGCTGCGCATCCAGTTCCCAAGGTCCTTTTGAACCTCCGAATCCTCCCAGTAGCCAACGACGATCTTTCTGGCAAGGCGCATACGGGCGCCGATAAATCCGTGCTCCCTGTCGCCGTGGGCGGATTGGTTCAAATTCATGTAGTCCATGTCCATCTCTTCATTGGGGATGTGACGGTTATATTGGGTCGCCAGATGGCACCAGGGCTTTTGCAGCAGTTGAAGACCGTGAATCCACATCTTTGAGGGAGAAAAGGTGTGGCACCACGTAATCACTCCGGCGCACCGGTCGTCATGATTGGCATCCTTCAGAACCTGTGTGCATTCCGCTTCTGTTTTTACGGTTATTTTATAGACGATTTTACAGGGGATGTTTTGTGCCCGGCTCAGCTTTTCCGCCATTTTTTGGGCGCGTTCCGCCACGGTTTCCAGTACTGCGGGTCCGTAAAGCGATTGGGAACCCACCACAAACCAAAACTCATAGTCTCTTAGCATATTGATCCTCAATTCTTAGTTTAAACAGTCTTCCGCTGCCTTTTCAACGGAAAGACCGGTCTTATAATGAATTAAGTAAGCCGTAAAGCCGGCGGCATCGGCGGAATCCGGATTGGTAACCGTTACCCTTACAGACGAATACACACGGTTGGAAAGAAAATTCTCCAGAGATTCTCCGTCAGCTTTTTTGCTGGCGTAGGCAGCCAACAGCGCCATGCCGTAGGGTCCGCCCACAGAGGCGGTTTCCATTGTGGAAACCGGCGCGTTGACCGCGGCGGCAAGAAATCTTGCGCCGACGTCTGCGTGGCGGAACAGACCGCCGTGTCCCGTTAATCGTCCTACCGCAACGTTTTCATTCGCCAGAATATCCATTCCGATTTTCAACGTAGCCAAAGTGGCATAAATGCTTGCCCGGCAGAAATTTGCCATGGTAAAGCGGCTGCCCGGGGAACGAATCAGCAGAGGATGCCCGACGGTGACTCCGGCAATCGGTTCTCCGGCGAGATAATTGTAAAGCAGCAGTCCGCCGCAGTCCGGGTTACCCTCCAGAGCCTTTCGGTAAAATCTGGGGTAAATATTGTCCAACCCGGCAGAGATATCCATCATTTCCGCAAATTCAT
>JAEZWL010000049.1 GCA_023420245.1 Bacillota bacterium
GACAAAATGATCACTCCTCTTTTGATATAAAAATCCGGACAGCAGCTTAATCTGGACTCGCCACTAAATTAAGCCGCCTCCTATTTCAAGCCGCATTACAGTGTAAAAGCCTGTTATTCAGGCACCAATATTTTTAAAATAATGCTCGCTCGAGGTACCGGCAGAGCGCAGATACCTTCCCATGCAGTATAAAGATTCCGGATCCCTTGTAATATAGTTCATTTTATACTGACAAGTTAAGCTTGCTTTAAATCCCAGATTTTTTATAATCGGTTTGGATTCGTCGCATACCTCACCGTAGGGATAAGTAAAAGCCGTAGGGGTTACATCGGAATATTCTTTCAGCTCCCGCTGCATTTTCATAACGTCGGCTGACAGCACGGCAGCATAGTTTTCCAAACTCTCCCAGCTCTTTTTACAGGTTCCCACCCTGCCGTTTTTTCTTGAATGAAGATCATAGGTATGGTTTTGAATTTCGACCAGACCGGATTTCGCCATCTCACCGATTTGATCCCATGTGCAATGAGAATAATTCGGGTGGCTGTCATCCTCCTTTGAGAAAATATCCGTATAGTAACCAATCGGAGACATTACCATTTTGCAGTCGTACTTTTTCAGAATCGGAAGGGCGTAGTAATAATTATTATAATAGCCGTCGTCGAACGTAATTATAATGGGTTTTTCAGGCAGGGGAATGTACTGATAAACATAGTTAATTAAATCCTGTACCACAATTGTTGTGAATCCATGATCCTTCAAATAAACCAAGTCATTTTCAAAGGTTTTGGAGGAAACCACATACTTCCCCTGACGTGACCATTCGTTTAAAATACTGTGGTACATGATAATTGGAACTTTTACTCCCTTTGGCGGGTTTACAGCGGAGGCATTTACCGGATTGAAAATAATACTTAAGATTACCGTAACCGCAGCAGCTAAAAAAACAGTAACTGTTGTAATGATTTTATGCAGACGGAACGAAAAATACATACGGCGACATCTCCCTAATATAGCTCCAAAGCATCGCTTTGGTCAGTTACAGTCAATTCAACTCCAAAACCACCCGGTCTTTGCGGTCTGTTTTAAAGCAATCGACTATAGCGAACGCTTTGAACCCGTACGTTAAAATATATGGATAAAGAAATGGATATATAACAAAAAAGAGCAGCGGTTTTTCACCAAACCGCTGCTCTTCGCAATAAAAACACTTATCTGGTAATGACGCGCAGAACCACGAAATAATGGAAAATGGTGCCGCCCAGAACAAACAAATGCCACAGACTGTGCATATATCTTACTCTTTTTCCAACTCCGTAAATAATCGCTCCGACGGTATAAATAATTCCGCCGACAATCAGGCAGATGATCGAAGTGCGGTCAATGCGTTCGGTAAGCGGTTGAAAGAAAAAGACAACAAACCAGCCCAGACCAAGATAACAGATCATGGAAAATACGCGAAAGCGATGTAAATCCACTGCTGTCAGCGCGATTCCAAGCACCGCGACGCCCCAAACAATCCCGAACATAAGCCATCCGGTAGACCCGCCGAAGCACAAAAGAGAAATCGGCGTATAGGTTCCGGCAATCAGAAGAAATATAGTGCAATGATCGAATACCTGGAATATTTTTTTTGCCTTATTTACGCCCAGCGCGTGGTATAGGGTTGAAACCAGATAGAGCATAATCATGGTGGCGCCGAAGATCGATACCGTTACTATCGTCAACGGATCATGATGACCAAACACCAGAAGGATGACCAACCCCGCAATCGCCAGCCCTGCTCCGATTCCGTGCGTAATGGCATTCATGATTTCCTCAGACAGGGAGTACGACGGCAAAAAGAGCTGCCTGCGCCGTTCCGCTCTCCACTCTACTTTATTCATACTTTTCTCCACACAATCACCGCTCTTCAATATTATGTAATATAGTTTTTAATACTAGATAACAGTTTATACCTGTTTCTTCGTTTTGTCAAGAGGTTTTTCCACACCTTCCAGATTAAATGGCGGAATAAAATTCTGACTGGCGGACTCTCTTTCCTGAACAAAACCTTCCAGATTCAGCTGAAACAAATAATCCTGAACCTTTCGGTATTCCCGGTTGGTAATTTTGCGGTTGATTTCCAGAAAATCCGCCGCTCTTCCGCAGGGAACATACTGCGCCATCAGGCTGACCAACGCCCCCTCCGGCAGGTTTTCAGAGAGCCAATCCAACACAGCCAGAGAATTTTTTGTATTCCCCGGCAGTAACAAATGGCGCACAATCGTACCGCGCGTCATCATCCCCTCGGTGTCGTACCGCGCTTTTCCGGTCTGGCGAACCATCTCCTGAATCGCCGCTTTGGCGTTTTCAACATAATTCGAAGCGCCGGAATACTTTTGTGCGAGCGCGTTATCCGCATATTTCAGGTCTGGAAGATAGATATCAACCAGCCCTTCCAGCATCTTTAAGGTTTCTACATTTTCGTAGCCTCCGGAATTATAGACCACCGGAATCGGCAGTCTGCGCAGCCGCAGCGCCTGTGCAATCGGAAGGGCAAAGTGTGTGGGGTTCACCAGATTAATATTGTGCGCCCCCTGTTCCGCCAACCGTTCAAAAATATCCGCAAGCTCCCCGACACTGACCGGTTTTCCGACTTCATTTTCGTGCTGATGGAATAATTCTGGCAGAATACGCACTTCAGGGAACAGCCGGTAAAAAAGACCGTTCCGGAGCCGCGCGTTCCGCTGATGCATGGCTCCTCCCAGAAATGAAGCGCTGCGCGGGCGACAACCGGATTCGCCCCCATCCCGCAAAATCCGGAACCGCTGATTTCTTCCCTGCCCGCACCGCAGCGGCGCGGGCACAGCGTACAGGCTTCAATCCTCATTTTTTCCCCTCCGTAATACACATCATGGCGGCGAGGCCCCCCCGCTTTCCGCCGCTGGCACGGTGAGAATACAGCCATTCGGAGTTGCACTGCGTACAGAGCTCAGCCACCGTAATCTGCGATTCCGAAATTCCAGCGCTGATCAGGCTTCTCCTGTTTGCCTCCCATAAATCAATGTTATATTTTCCGCCGCCCTTTTCCTCAATAATCCCCTCCGGACACAAATCCTTTAGCTTGAGAAATTCTTCGTATACCGGCGCGTCCACCTCAAAGCAGCAGGGACCAATGGACGGACCAACCGCCGCGACGATATCCTGAGGTCGGCTTCCAAATTCTCTCGTCATCGCTTCCACCGTGATTTTTCCAATTTGCGCCACGGTACCGCGCCAGCCCGCGTGGGAAAGTCCGATCGCCCGTTTCTCCGGGTCTAAGAAAAAAAGCGGGACACAGTCGGCATAATATGTCACCAGCGTTACGTTTGGCACATTTGTTATTAAGCCGTCGACACTGGTTAAATCTTTGGGTCTCCATATCCCCGTTCCGATATTGGAGGGGTCCACCCTGCGGATAAAGGTATGATGATCCTGTGATGACGCGACCAGCGTATTAAAGTCAAAGCCGGCGGCGTCACAAAAAATCCGGTAGTTTTCAATTACATTTTCCTCCGGATCACCCCGACCGAAATTCAAATTCATCGAAGTATACTCGTTTTGGCTGACACCGCCAGACCGTGTGGAAAAAGCATGATTTACAAAGGTGTATTTTTCAAAGGACGGGAAGGTTAAGTAAATCACTTCCCTATTGCTATTGACCGTCATATTACAGGCAGCTTGATTCATTTCAATCACCGTCATTCTAATCGTAATATCAGTATTCTACCACTTTTTCCGCGCGCAGGGAACCTTGCTTTTATCGTTCTACGGTATCATTGATTTTTATCTTCCTTTATGTTGTTTTAATTGCTTCATTATGATATAATTTAGTGTAATAGGAGGGATTTATGTGGCTGTTATTGATCGAATAAAATTTGACGGACTAAAGAGCAGAGATTGGATTATTTACAAACATCCAAGCGAAAATCTTGTTGTCGGTTCCCAACTGATTGTGGGAGAAGGGCAGGTTGCAATTTTTGTCCGAAGCGGGCGTGTCTGCGATATTTTTACCGCAGGTACATATACATTGAATACGAACAATCTTCCCGTTCTGCAATCGGTCTTAAATCTGCCCTTCGGCGGCAAAACCCCGTTTACCGCTGAGATATACTATGTGAACATCGCTACAAAGCTTGATATTTTATGGGGAACCGTTGACCCGATTCAGATCATCGACCCAAAATATTATACCAAGCTAAGGGTTCGCGCTTTCGGTCAGTTTGGCTTGAAGATTGTTGATTATTCGCTCTTTTTCACAGAGCTGATCGGCTCCATGAATCTTTATGATATTGTAAAATATGATAAAGTGCTTGATTTTTATAAGGGGCTTTTAATTACAAAGGTGAAAACGGTAATCGCTGATATTATCGTTAATCAAAAGATTTCCGCGCTGGAGATCAGTGCAAAGCTGGATGAAATCTCAAAGACAGCCTTTGAAAGTATCCGTACCGATTTTGAACGCTATGGATTCAATATGATTAATTTCTATATTCAATCCATCAACTTCCCGGATGAAGACTTCGAGCAAATCAATAAATTATTGGAAGATCGCGCCGCGTTTGAAATTATGGGCGACAACCGTTATGTGGCAAAACGTTCCCTCGATGTTTATGAAACAGCAGCGGGCAACGAGAACGGGGTGGCTGGCGCGTTTGCCGCGGGCGGAATCGGCCTGGGCGCGGGCGCGGCACTCGCATCCAACATAAAGCCGACGCTCAACGTAAGCGCAAACATAAACGAAGCTGAATGCCCGAAATGCGGCATGAAAAATGCCGCCTCTGCGAATTTTTGCAGCTCCTGCGGCGGTTCTCTGGAAAAAAGAACCGTTACCTGCCCGGGCTGTAAATCCATTCAGCCTTCAGGGGCTAAATTTTGCAGCGAATGCGGAGCTTCTTTAACCTCCACAAAATGCGGATGCGGCGCAGAGCTGAAGCCTTCCGATAAATTCTGCCCCGAATGCGGGAAAAAGGTGGGTGAACCGTCATGAACCGTTCCAACTCGACTCTCACAAGCGTATTATCCGGTTTCCTTGCCGTCTTATTCAGCGGCGTAGCTCTATTTGCTTTGTTCACTATTGCTCAGGTGCAGAACTTCAAAGCGTTCGCCGCAGTGATTACATTTGCGGTAATTAACCTGCTGATCATAATTCTGCTCTGCTTCTTCGGTCAGTGTTTGGTCAGGGTAATATCTGTGCCGTCGTTTATTTCAATTTGTTCTGTGTCGGTAATTTATACTTTCCTTCAGTTTATTCATTTGGGATTCAGTTATCGGACGGAAATCAGCAATTATGTTCTGTATCATCTGATTTTATTGTTTTTATATTTTCTATTTGTAATTCCTGCATTTCTGATTGGATTACGAAGAAATAATTAAATGGGGGTATGTTTTATGTCCGAAAATTTATGTCCTCAGTGCGGCGCACCACTTCCTGCCGGTTCTACTCAATGTAAATATTGCGGTGAGAATATTGCTGCGCCGCAGCCACAGCCGGTTCAGCCTCCTGTGCAGCCTACCTACCAGCAACCCGCTTATCATCAGCAGCCAACCTATCAACAGCCGATGTACCAGCAGCCTGTGTACCAGCAACCGGAGGGGATTAACCCGGCATGGCCGCTGAAAAGCAAGGTTGCGGCGGGATTACTTGCAATTTTTCTGGGCGGACTCGGCATTCATAAATTTTACCTTGGCAAAATAGGACTTGGCATCGTATACCTGCTTTTCTGCTGGACATGGATTCCGGGAATCATCGGTCTGATTGAAGGAATTGTTTATTTATGTACCGACGATTATAAATTTCAGATTAACAATCAGGTTCGCCTGCAATAAAATACGATATCAATTTGAAGAGGAGCCGCAGATTTTTCTGCGGCTCCTCTTTCATGTCAAAAGCAATCTGATTTGGGCGCGGCAAGCCTTGCAACAGCAAAAAAAAGGAGAGCTTAATTACTCTCCTCTTGAGGTTGTTTCCTCTCTTCTTTATCCTTCTCGGCATTAAACGGAAGGATCACTTTTTTCACAGCCAGCCCCTCGTATTTCAGCTTAAACTGTATGCGGCCATAAAATTTGTGGTGACATTCATGGCAAAGAAACACCGCCCGATAGCTCTTGTTCTTTAACTGCCATTCGCTGGTGCGATGCGCCTTCCTTCCGCAAAGGTCACAGTGAAAGCTCAAGTCACTGTGCTGGATCAGCGGATGGCTTAAGTCGCAGAGAATCACCGTCTTAAACTGAATTTTATTATAAAATTCTTCGGTATTCGTATCCTGAATAAAAGGAATCAGGCTCTCCGGATTGTATAATTTCTGCAAACAGCGCAAGGATAAAAGGCTGTCTCCCAAAGCCCGGTGGTGATCAAAATCTTCTTCATCGATTTCGAGCAGCTGAGCCGAGGTGCTCAATCCCATTTGCTTCGTCGCGTCATAGTTTAGCATCTTTTCGCAGTAGGCCTGCAGATTCACGTAACGGTTCAGAAACGGAACACGCCCGTTTCCGCAAAAGTACCGGCAGTTTTCAATCAGGGTAAGAATATCGGACGTCCCCCAGGTCATGAGTACGGCGTCTCCCACCCATTTTCGAAACCTGCTCGTTACCTGCATGAACTGCAGGCCCCCCGCCAATTCCTCGTTCGTAATACTGGTCAGCGTTTTAATCTTCCCGCTGATCTTCTTGCCTACCTGAGGTCGAACCAGCGCCTCAAAGGTATCCAGAATGTTTAAATCCTCGTCAACCTTAACGGCACCGAATTCGATAATCTCATTGATAAAGCCCTTGATACGGCGGCTGTAGGTGCCGTTCCATTCCAAATCAAGAATTACAAATTTCATTTTCTTTATTTTCTACTGGCCTGCTTCATACGGAGTTCCTTGCTTAAAACCCTCTTCCTCATCCGAATATTCTTCGGCGTAACCTCAACAAGCTCATCCTCCTTGATAAACTCAAGGCATTGCTCCAGGCTGAGTACGGTATGAGGCGTAAGCTTCAGCGCGTCGTCGGAACCGGAAGCACGGGTGTTGGTTACATGCTTCTTCTTGCAGATATTCACGGTGATATCTTCGGATTTCGGGCTGGCGCCAACAATCATGCCCTCGTAGACTTCCACGCCAGGCCCAATAAACATACGGCCGCGATCCTGCGCGTAGAATAAACCGTAGCCGGTGGAATCTCCCGTTTCATGGGCGACCAAAGAGCCCTGAGGCCGCATATTGATCTCACCCTTAAAAGGCTCATAGGAATCGAAAATATTATTCATTATTCCATTGCCGTTGGTATCCGTTAGGAACTCCTGACGGTATCCCATCAGGCAACGCGCCGGAATTTTAAACTCAAGGTGGGTCATGCCCGTATCACGGGTTCCCATATTCAGAATTTCCGCTTTTCGGGAGCCGAGCTTTTCCATGACGGCACCGACATAACTATCCGGCACTTCAATCATAAGCAGTTCAATCGGCTCACAGTTTTTGCCGTCGATCGTTTTATAAATTACATGCGGCGCGGAAACCTGA
>JAEZWL010000062.1 GCA_023420245.1 Bacillota bacterium
CTGATTCTTCCGCGCCTGCTGATTCAGGAATACGGCTCGGAGGTGAACGGGCTGGTCAGCTCGATTAAGCAGTTCCTGACCTATTTCAGCGTGGTAAGCTCCGGAATCAGCGTAGCCTCCAACGCCGCGTTGTATCAGCCGCTTGCCCGGAATGACCATAAAAAAATAAACGGAATATTATCCGCCACCGCGGTTTTTTTCCGTAAATCCGCCTATCTGTTCATCGCGCTGCTTTCGGTTCTGGCGCTGGTGTATCCTTTTGCCGTAAAAAGCACGGTTCCGAAGACGGATGTATTTCTCCTGATTCTGATTCTCAGCGCCGGAATGATTATGGAGTATATGTTCCTCGGCAAATACCGCACCCTCATCACTGCCGACCAAAAGCTTTACGTTGAGGCGAATTTGCAGTCACAGGGCTTTATTCTGAATCTGGCGGTTTCCGTCGTACTGATTTATCTCCATTTCTCCATTCTGATTGTGCAGCTGGTAGCCACGCTGGTTTATATCCTGCGGGCGTTCCGGCTAATCCGGTATGTAAAAACAAACTACCCCTACGTCGATTTTAAGGTCGAACCGGATATGAATTCGATTTCCAACCGGTGGGCCGCGTTTTCCTATCAGGTCTCAAGCATCGTAATTTCTTATACGCCGGTTGTGCTGCTGACTTTTATGGCGGGGTTAAAGGATGTCAGCGTCTATGCGGTTTACAATATGGTGTTTTCCTCTATTCTGATGATCGTTAACGTGTTTTCCAGCGGGCTTTCAGCCTCCTTCGGCAATTTGATTGCCCAGAAGGAAAAAAGGGCTCTTCTGAAAAGCTATAATACCTACGAGTATATTTACTTCACCGTGACTTTTTTGTGCTATGCCTGCGCGCTGAAGCTGATTCTCCCGTTTATTTCTGTTTATACGAGGGATATCAGCGACGCAAATTACATTGTTCCAGAGCTTGCGCTCTGGTTTGTAATCAGCGGACTTGCTCGGATGCTCCGCACGCCCTCCGTCACGCTGGTGGAAGCCGCCGGAAAATACGCCGAAAACAAAAATCTGAACCTGATCGAGGCAGCGCTGAATATCATACTTTCCGTTGTGTTTACTTTGATCTTTGGAATTTCAGGCGTGCTGATCGGCGCGGCTGTGGCATCGTTCCTGCGTTCCGTCTGCTATATTTTCTACGTTCAGCGGCACCTGCTCCAAAGGAACCTCACGGTGGTATTTCTGCGCCTTCTGGCAAACAGCCTGATGCTCGCGGCAGTTTATTTCATCCCGTTCCATATCCGTTCGGATTCCATCCTGTCCTTCTTTGTGCTGTCTATCGCTGTTTTTCTCATTTCGACGGTTCTGTTTTTCTTCGCGAATTCCGCTATGGACCGCAAATCCTTTCTGGATACGCTGGGAAGATTGAAAGAAATACGGAAAGGCAGACTCAAAAATTGACTCCGAAAGGCTCCGAACAGATTTTGCCTGCGGTGCTGCCTGGTTCTTATAGTCAATTCGACTATATATTTTACAGGAGGAATTTCAATGAAAGCGAGATTGAAGAAGGCATGAAACGGTTGGGCGGCGCGATTCGTGAGCTGATGGCAAAATCCTGATATTCGGATTGTTTTGAGGATTTCTGCATAAATTGCCACGTAATTCCGAATCTATGCTATAATGGAACAAATAAAACGCAGGAATTCAAGAAACGGAGTGCGTCAATTGAAAGAATTTACAAAGAAGCCAGTGAAAATAAAACCGGGAAAGCCGGGCGTAACCGAGCATAATCCGGAGCCGTGCCCGCTTTACCGCAAATGCGGCGGATGCCAGCTGCAAAACATGAGCTATCCGCAGCAGTTAAAATGGAAACAGGCAAAGGTGGAGCGTCTCTTGGGTAAATTCCATCCCGTAGAACCGATCATCGGGATGGAGAACCCCTACCATTACCGCAACAAGGTACACGCGGCGTTCGCGCCGGATAAAAAGAGGCAGGCAATCATCTCAGGAATTTACCAGTCCAGCACACACCGCGTCATCCCGGTGGATTCCTGCATGATTGAGGATGAGACCGCCGATAAAATTATTGTGACTATCCGGGGGTTGATGAAAAGCTTCCGCATGGAGCCATATGACGAATTGACCGGACGCGGACTGTTGCGCCATGTTCTGGTTAAACGCGGCTTTTCCACGGGGCAGGTGATGGTGGTTTTGGTTCTGGTTTCGCCCATTTTGCCGGCGAAAAATAACTTCGTGCGCGCGCTCCTCAAGCAGCATCCCGAAATCACGACAATCCTTTTAAATATAAACAATCGCTTTACCAGCGTATTGCTCGGGGATGCGGAAAAAGTGCTTTATGGCCCGGGGTATATCGAAGATAAGCTCTGCGGCTGTACCTTCCGTATTTCCGCAAAATCCTTTTATCAGATCAACCCTGTGCAGACAGAGATTCTCTATGAAAAAGCAATCGAGTTCGCCGGGCTGACCGGTACGGAAACGGTCATCGATGCCTACTGCGGGATCGGCACCATCGGGCTGGCGGCAAGCGGCGGCGCGAAGAATGTTATCGGTGTGGAGGTGAACCGGGACGCGGTGCGTGACGCAATTGCAAATGCCCGCCTCAACGGGATTAAGAACACGTACTTCTATACGGCAGACGCCGGAGAATTCATGAGCGGCATGGCGGAGGAAAAGGAAAAAGCCGATGTGGTCTTCATGGACCCGCCCCGCGCCGGAAGCGACGAGCGCTTCCTCGCCTCGCTCGTGAAGCTATCGCCGGAGAGGGTTGTTTATATTTCCTGCAACCCCGAGACGCAGGAGCGCGATTTGTTATATCTAACCGCCCACGGCTATCGTGTGGAGAGAATCCAGCCGGTAGATATGTTTCCTCACACAAACCATACAGAGTGCGTTGCACTGATAACGAGAGCATAATCACAATATATAGTGATGCGATTATATTGATTATACCAAATGCAGATATTGCTGCATGCTTCCCTGCATGAGCAGGGGGGAGTGAATTTATATTTCTTTTTTGCAGGGTGTAAATTTCAGGATATCAGATACTAACGTATCAGCAATCTCTCGTGCGCGCTCACTAAAATCGGGGGCGTTACTCCTATCAACGACATAATAACCAATCATGTTGAATTTTGATTTACCCCCATGCTCTCCATCAAAGCATCTGCGGAAAACCTCACCGGCAAGATCTGCATTATCTTGCGCATTGTCACCGCACGTTGTGACGAATGCTGTTCGTTTCCCGTACGGAATATTTGTGTTTAGAAGACAGAAATGCCTGTCGATTAGCGTTTTTAACTGCGCTGTCATGTCGAAGCAGTAAATAGGCGAAGAGTAAACAATGATGTCCGCATCCGATATTTTCTTAAAGAATTCAATGGCGTAGTCATTCAAAATACAGCCGGGCTCCAACTGGTTTTTCATGCACGAATAACAACCAATGCAACCTTTAATTTGATGTTCATTTAAATCAATCCGCTCGAGGTCATGCCCTTGTGCCGTCATGCTTTTTTCAAAATATCCGAGCACTTCAGCCGTTTTACCTTTTTTTCTGGGACTTCCCAGAACCGTAATTACCTTCATTTCGATTTTCTCCTTTTGTGTATTAAATAAATATGAGCTCATAATCACATATTTACATTGTAAAAGAAAAAACGAAATTTGTCAATAAAATACGAGTTCACATTCATAATAAAAATAAATGCGAACTTACATTCATATTGAAATAGTCCGTAAATGATTTTATAATAAAGAAAGTAAATTCAAAGAAGGAGGATCAATGTGGAAAAAAAAACTAGGCAGCCAAAGCAAAAGAGAGCAATAGAAAATAAAGCGCTTTTACGAAATGCAGCACAAAAATTGTTTAATGAGAAAGGCTTTTTGAATACAAGCTCTAATGAAATTGTTAGGGAGGCAGGCGTATCGATAGGAACGTTTTATGCCTATTATACAGACAAGAAAGAAATTTTCATAGAATTGATTGATGAGTATACCAAAGAATATAATAAGATTCTTGAGGACGCATTAAACTCTATTCAAATGAATGATTGCAGGCGATATATTAAAACAATCATCAGTGCAACTATTGATATATGCAGGAAGTATGATAAATTCCAAGATGAAATGATTGCACTAAGGCATACGGATGAAGATATTAAAAAACAGAATGCTAAACATAATGAATTTATTATTTCAAAAATAAAATGCATGTTTGAGAGAATTAATTCACCTGTTGAAGATATAAATTTATCTGCCTTCCTATGCTTTTGCTTGGTAGACAGCTTTTGTTATCGTATCATACGCCGTGATGATCTTGAAATGAATACCTCGATAGAACAATGTGTGGAAATGGTCCTTAGATACACTAGACTTGATTAGTTATGCGGGATGTGCGGCATTGTCATTGACCATTCAAGGCATACAGAGTGGATTGGTAAACTACATTTTTAATTCCTGGAATTCGTTCCCCAAATTATGGAATGTGATCAGAATGAAATTAAGAGCATGGGTGCCTATTCTGATTGAGAGTCGAAATGTCTGCTTTTCTGGCTTGTATTACTTTTAATTAGTGAGCTACACCGCTTAAATTTAGACCGATAACACCGATCACAATAAAGAGGATAGATACAATTTTAGTTACATTAATGCTTTCTTTAAAAAAGAGAATGCCTACGGTAGACAGAAGCACGATTCCTGCGGCAGACCATACTGCATACGCGATACTTAAATCAATTTTCTTTAGAGCCAGAGACAAAAAGGTGAAGCAGCAAACGTATCCGACCAGTGTTCCTAAAGTTGGAAGAAGCTTGCTGAAGCCTGCTGACATTTTCATCAGTGTAGTTCCTGCAATTTCAAATAAGATTGCTAAAATAAGATACAACCATGCCATATAAAACCTCTTACATTCATACTATAATTAGTCCATAATAGAACTAATTATAGTATAAGCAATTGCACCAATGCTGTCAACAGTTTGTAGATGAAAGAAGTAAGATATGCTTTAAGCAGGGCTAATGCGCTTTGACAAGTCTTTTACACAGTGCAAAAGATTTGTATTTTAAGAATAATAAACCTTAAAAATGATATTACAATTAAGAAGTATTAGTGCTCTCAGAACGGTTCGGCTTTTTTGATAAACAGTAAATTGAAGAAAGAAGGAACAATATGACTGGTAAAAAACATACGGTTTTTTGCTTGCTTGCGGCTGTAAGTGCAGCGATTATCGCGATTGCGGATAATCTTTTGGAGTTTACCGGAGAACCCGGCGGCATGACTATCATCGACCCCGCCTGGATGAACATGGCGAGCTGGCGCTTTCCGCTTTCACTCAACCTGTGTGCGTTTTTTATCCCCTTTTATCTTCTTGGATTCTGGAGTATACGATGCCTGCTTGCAAAAACGCACCCGAAAGCTGCAAACGTGTATTTTATCTGTGTTTCATTTGGCACTGTTATGGGAGCTTCCTTCATACATAGCGTTTTATGCTATTTCCCCATGATCTATCAACGGCTTACTGGGGCAGGGCAGAAAGCAATGGCGGAACACGTGATCAATGACATTATGTTGGCAATTATGCCTACATTTATTGTACACTATGTAATTACATGGGTATTCCCGCAGATACTTCTGTTTGTACTGATTATTCAGGGGAAAACCGTACTTAAACGCTGGACGGCTTTTTTAAATCCCTTCATTTTTTTGGTGTTTGGTTCGATTTGCTCCCTTTTAGCCTCGCAGGCATTACAGCCTGTTTATGTAGGTATCATCAACAAGGGCAATACCATATTATTTGCTATTGCAGCCGCTTATTCTTATCGCGTTTTGGACAAAAATGAAAATAAAGCTTAAATTAGGGGAATAATCCCAGAGCATAAATCAGGCGAATCCGTGTATTCTATAGAATGGGTATTGAAAAATACCCGGCAAATTACAAGCAAGTTTTAATTGAAATGGGAGATGTTAAAGTTGAATGGTACTATCCGTGAACCTGTTATGATACGAGAAGTATATAATTGACAGATGGGGGATGGTTAAGTTGGACTGCGTAGTTTCTCATGGAAGGATAATTAGACACTAGCTTGCGAAAAAGCAGGGGTTCGTTTTGAATCCCTGCTTTAGTTTTGTGCATGGTTAATCCGGCTTAGACATCCTGAAACGTCTGATTGTTTTTATTGTAAATCATGTTTTATTGAAATATAATAAAAGAAACTTAAGATTTTAACAGGGAGTGTTTGTATGAAGCCGGTAATCAAAAATTGGTCTGGAGTTCAGCAGAACGGCGCGCTGCGTGTCGATGGGGTAAACCTTGTGAACACAGCGGGGAACCCCGTGCGCCTGAAGGGCATGAGCTCCTATGGAATGCAGTGGCAGCCCCAGTTTACCTCGGAGGGCTCGGTACGCACAACGAAGGAATACGGAGCAAATCTGCTGCGTATCGCGATGTATACGGATGAAGACGGCTACATAGCAAACCCCGAAAAATGCAAACGGGATGTATTCGCGGCGGTCGATGTCGCAGCCAGTCTGGATATGTATGTTATCATTGACTGGCATATTCTGCACGACAACAATCCCCAGATATACAAAGAAGAAGCCAGGAAATTCTTTGAGGAAGCCGCACGGAAGTACGCGGGCAACCCGGCGGTGCTTTATGAAATCTGCAATGAGCCGAACGGGGACGTAACCTGGAAGAAAGATATCAAACCGTATGCCGAGGAGGTTATCCCGGTAATCCGTAAATACGCGCCCGATGCCGTCATTCTTGTCGGTACAGGCACCTGGAGTCAGGATGTCGACGATGCGGCGGATTCCCCGCTGGCATTGCCGAATATTATGTACACCTGCCATTATTACGCAGGAACACACGGGCAGGCGTTAAGGGATAAAATTGAGTACGCGCTTTCCAAAGGCGCGCCATTCTTCATGAGCGAATGGGGAACCACGCTGGCAAGCGGCGACGGCGGCGTGTTTGTGAAAGAAGCGGACGAATGGCTGAATTTTCTGGACCGGCATAACCTGAGCTGGGCAAACTGGTCGCTCGGCGACAAGGACGAGGATTCCGCCGCGCTCAAGCCCGGCGCTTCTCCAAATGGAAATTGGAGCGAGGACGAATTCAGCGCTTCGGGACGGTATGTCTTTTCCAGGCTGGTACCGTAATCAACAGCCCTGGCTGGTGAGATAGCGCTGATAATTCGTACTCAGCGCCAATAATCCGCTGCCCAGAACGATCCGCAGAAGCAATCCGTAAGAAAAAGTATGATCGGATAATACGGAAAACGAATCCTGGTTTAACATTAAAAAGACTGCAACCAAGAGAATCCAGCTGCCCAGAAAATAGATCAGATACTTATGCCACGGGATTTTTTCAATCTCGCTTTGGTTTCGTTCTGAAGCTTGTTTGTTTGGCTTCTTAGAAAATGTGCAAAGCCAAACGGAGAGGCTTGAAGTCAGAGCGGTTATGAAAATCAGCCGCAGCCAATAAACCGGGGGCGGGTTAACTTCATCGGCGACCAGATAAATAATAAGAAAATAGGATATCCATTGAGCCAGAAAACCTTTCAACCGGAATTTCCAAATATAGTTTACATTCTGTTTCATAGATACCTCCATTAATCTTTTTCAAAAGTTATTGCTATTATAACAGAACCATTCTATAATTCAACTTTTTGTATAAATGAAATTACTAATATTCATAACGAAATATAAAAGTCTTTATTCTAAGCATATTGTGGCTTGAATTTGATTGCTCCACAGAATTCTGGAGCGATGGCAAGGCTATCCCCCTCGAAAGGTATCTGATTGGTGCGGGCAGGACCATAAAAAGCATTGCATAGAAATATGCGGTGTTTTTTGTTTATTATAAATGAATAACGAATGCCTATACAAATTATTCTATAAACTTTGTTAAATTTATTTATCTATTAGTCGGATTGTTTGGATTGTAATTTCGCATTATAATTATAATATGAAAGAGATATGGGGGATATGGGTATGATGTCGAGTCCAATTACGGTTCTACAGAAAAAATGCGTCGGTTGCAACAAATGTATTAAGGTATGCCCGATTCTTGCTGCAAATGTATCCATTACGCAAAACGGTGAGAACAAAGTTATTATTGACCGCGAAAGGTGCATAGCCTGCGGCGCCTGCATTAAAGCGTGCGAGCATGGCGCGCGAGTCTTTGTCGATGATACGGAGCAGTTTTTCTGCGCGCTGTCAGCGGGCGAGAAAATAGCGGTTATGGCGGCGCCGTCCATCATCGTCAATATACCGGATTACCAGCGCCTGTTTGGATATCTAAAATCGCTTGGTGCCACCGTGATCTATGATGTTTCGTTCGGCGCGGACATCACCACATGGGCATACCTGAAAGCGATGAAAAAGAATAAAATTTCCACCTTGATATCGCAGCCCTGTCCGGTTGTGGTTAACTACATAGAAAAGTATCGTTCCGACCTGCTTGCGCAGCTTGCCCCGATTCATAGCCCTATGATGTGTACCGCCGTTTATTTGAAGAAATATCTGAACCTAAAAGAAAAAATTGCGTTTTTATCCCCTTGCATTGCCAAGAAGATTGAAATAGGCGATCCCGATACAAACGGTTATATTTGTTATAATGTAACCTACCAGAGTCTTATGGATTACCTGAAGCAAAAGGGGATTGATTACAGCCGTTATGACCGGGCGGCGTTTGATAATCCGGGGGCGTCGCTCGGCGCGGCGTACAGCCTGCCGGGAGGGTTGAAAGCAAACGTCGAGGCGCGCAACGACAGGATTTCTGTGTTTCAGGTGGAAGGTGTTCTCAGCTTTTCCGAATATCTGAATGAATACCGAGGTCGCCTGAGTAAAAGGGAACCGGTTCCTAATCTGGTCGATATTTTAAACTGTGAGTGCGGATGCAATTTGGGAACGGCGACGTGCAGCAAAATGTCAAAATATGAAATCAGGGAACGCTTTGACGAGCTGATTCGGGAAAAGCAGCGTGAAAAAAGCGGGTTTAAACGAAAAACGGAGGCAATGGACGCGCTATTTGATAAAAAAATCAATCTGGAGGATTTTATGCGCGGCTACACGGCACAGACGCTGCCCGAAATTGTTGAGCCAACGCCTCAGGAATATGAGGAGGCTTTCCACAGAATGCTTAAAACAACCACGGAGGGGCAGAATTTTAACTGTACCGCCTGTGGTTATCAGACCTGTAAAGATATGGCAAAAATGATTTTTAACAAGGTAAATACCGAGGAGAACTGTATCTATTACATCAAGAAAAAGATTGATTTGGAGCTGGAAGAGCTGCAGCTGAAAAACAAGCAGATTGAGGATTCCATGGGGAAGGTTACGCTTTTGGTGGATGAAAAGCGTCTGGAAGCGGAGCACTTGAAGAAATTTACCGGTAATCTGCTGAATAATATCGGGCAGGTAAACGAGAAGAATGAGGAAAGCTCACAATCAATCCAGAATATTGTATCGGAGCTGCAGAACATCGTTAATGTAACCGACCAGCTGAAAGACAATATCACGCAGATGAACGAAAAGATGGATCAGTTTAACAGTGAGACGAATGATATCGTTAAAATTTCAAGGCAGACCAGTATGCTTGCCTTAAACGCGGCGATAGAGGCTGCGCGTGCCGGAGAATACGGGCGTGGATTTGCCGTGGTTGCCGATGAGGTCAACGTTCTGGCAAAGCAGTCGAACCAGACGGCCCAGTCTACAAAAATCGGGCAGGAGCAGATGCTTTTGGCAATATCCGGAACTCTGAATATTTTTGATGCGCTGCAAAATAAAATAAACAGCATTAACAGTGATGTTATTCAAATTTCTTCCACCATTCGAGAAATCGAGGATAAAAGCAAGGCGATTGTAAAGGACTCGCAAAAGCTGCTTGACGCAAGCTCCAATAGTACGGATTTGGCAATCTAAAAGGATAAGCCGGGGAAAGAGGTTTTCTTTCTTCGGCTTTCATCAACAGAGGCAGTATTATTAAGGTTCCCCCGCACAAAAAAGCTTGACATTTCACCTGGTATTTCATATAATTATAAAGCTGTTCGTACGCAGGTATTCTAAAAAGCGGATGGTAAAAGTGAAATCGTCGAGGTGTAACTCAGCTTGGTAGAGTGCTTGGTTTGGGACCAAGATGCCGCAGGTTCGAACCCTGTCACCTCGACCAAAAACGGGAATTCGGTTCTGAGAACCGGATTCCCGTTTTTTCCTTGCAGTGGCGGGTGAAGAAACTGTAAAGAGCACCATTCAGGGAATTGCTTGCCAGCTCCGGCATCTTAAAGTGCTGAGAATAAAAAGAAATTACTGATTCAGCCGATATTAAAAAACGCCGCGCAGAGTTCAAATGTTTTATTCTCCTCGGGAGGATTCTTTCTATTAATATAATAAGTGCTATTTTATAAATGTAAACGATAACCCCACATCTTGAGGGGTTATAAAAAGGAGACCTTCGCATGAGGGAAGAAAGATTTAAAATTGATAACATCCCGGCTGTGCTGTATGGTGAGCCGAGTGATAAGCTGTATCTTTTCATCCATGGTAAATGCGGACGCAAGGAAGAAGGCGGCGCTTTCGCAGAAATTGTGTGCCCCAGGGGCTGGCAGGTGCTTGCCATTGACCTTCCTGAGTATGGAGAGCGTCAGGGCGCCGAGCTTCACTTCGACCCTTGGCATGTCGTGCCGGAGCTGCGTTCAGTGCTGGCGTATGCCCGGCGACGCTGGGGCAATATTTCTCTGCGGGCTACCAGTATCGGCGCGTGGTTTTCCATGCAGGCCTTTGCAGGAGAGCTGCTGGAACGGGCGCTGTTTGTTTCTCCGGTACTGGATATGGAAAAGCTCATTGGCAATATGATGCTCTGGGCGGGTGTGGACGAAAAGCGGCTTCAAGCCGAGCAGGAGATTCGCACCAGCTTTGGGGAAACCCTGTCTTGGCTTTACCTTCAATATGCAAAAGAATATCCCGTCACCGCTTGGAACATAAACACAGTTATCCTCTATGCGGGCAGAGACAACCTCACCGACCGTGTCACGGTGGATGAATTCGTCCGCCGCTTCGACTGCGGACTGACTGTTATGGAGGAAGGCGAGCATTGGTTTCACACTCCCGAGCAGCTGGCTGTTTTATCGGACTGGGAGGAAGAGCAGACCGGACTAACAAAAACAGTAGGAGTAATAAAAATCACACACGCTACCGCTGCGGATATTGACAGCTGGATGAAGCTGGTGCGGCGAATGCGCAATCTGTTTCCCGGGTTGGAAACAGAACAGGCGCTGTCAGATCACAGAAAGACGGTTTTGAAATTCATAGATGCAAACGGTGCGATTTGTGCAAAAGACAGGAATCAGATTGTAGGAGCTCTGCTGTTTTCTCCATCCGAAAATATGCTGTGTTATTTAGCGGTGGATGATTGCTATCAGCGGCGGCATATTGCGCAGAAACTTGTCAGCTGTATTCTGTCGCTCGCCGATCCGGAAAAGGATATTACGGTAACGACATACCGGGAGGATGATCCGAACGGCACCGCGGCCAGAGCTTTTTATCAACATTTGGGCTTCGAACCAGGCGCGCTGACAGAGGAGTTTGGAAGCCCGGTGCAGGTTTTTACTCTGAAACGGCAAAGTTGAGCACACATGACGCTCTTTCGATAAATGGAGGACTCTCAATGATTCGTGAAATTTGCAGAGACGAAATGTTCCTTGCGCAGAAGGCAGAGCCTGCCACTCAGGCTGACTTACCTGTAGCGGGGGATTTATTGGACACTTTAGTCGCCCACAAGGATGGCTGCGTGGGTATGGCGGCGAATATGATCGGCGTTAACAAGCGTATTATTGCCTTTGACAATGAAGGCAGCGATGTGGTCATGTTTAACCCGGAGATTGTGAAAAAATCGGAGCCCTACGAAACGAAGGAAGGCTGTCTTTCCCTGACCGGCACCCGAAAGACAAAGCGTTGGAAATCCATCAAGGTGCGGTATCAAAACGCAAGCTTTCAAACTCGCCTCAAGACCTTCGGCGGCTGGACAGCGCAAATCATCCAACACGAAATTGATCACTGCGAGGGGACTGTTATCTGAGGAACAGAATAAATGTATATGAGTAATTTGAGCAACGCAAACTAGTCCTCTGTAACGCCCAATTCAGATGGATATTGGCAGTCTATTTTGAACAATACTGCGTTGTCGTCAATCGGAATACGTACAGTATTCCTCAATCCTCCGCCTTGCCTTGCTCAAAATATCCTTGCCACTATTCTATTATTTTAGATGTTACAGAGTACTAGACGGATATTAAAAAACAGCTTAGGGGCATACGACGTTTTACTTATGTTCGCGTTGTGACGGCTTTTTTCAAAAAGCCTTGACATTCGGTAAATTACATGTTATTATACTTAAGCGCTGTAAAAATGCTGGCGTAGCTCAGTTGGTAGAGCAGCTGATTTGTAATCAGCAGGTCGGGGGTTCAAGTCCGTCTGCCAGCTCCAGACAAAAGGAGCTTTGCAAAAGCAAAGTTCTATATATGGGAGAGTTCCCGAGTGGCCAAAGGGGGCAGACTGTAAATCTGTTGCTTTATAGCTTCGATGGTCCGAATCCATCCTCTCCCACCAAATGAAACCCGCATGTTTCCTAGAACCATGCGGGTTTTGCTATGCTCGGAAAGCCCAAGCTAAAAGACGATACCCCGGAACAGAATGGACTGGTTCGGGGTATCGTTATGTCATCTCACTTGATACAATCGTCCACATCGGAATGATACATTGAGAGCATCTTAATGGTATCCAACGGTATCCACGAGGCAATGCGCATAAGTATTCACACTACTGAGAAGTTCAGTTTGTGATTTTAATTTCATATTACTTTGTTAAATCAACAATTTCAACACATGTGTAGAAAATACAGTAATAACATATTGACATTCTTAATATTTGTGGTACAATATTCCAAGAAAGGGGAGAATTTAATGAATAACATAACCCTTAGATCCTTATCGGTTGAGAACTTTGCTTCTTTTGCCGAGCGGATGACATTTACTACTGAAGCGGACCTCAGTAAAAAGGAGCACCTTGAAAACACGTTTACAAGCGGAGAAATAACATTTAATAAAGTTTCGTTTCTCTACGGGGCTAATGGGTCGGGCAAAACATTCTTCTGCAAAATTCTCCGTGAGATCCAGCGTCTTCTGGACTGGTCTCCGCTGACAGCGATGAATAACCCTCAGTTATTATCTATGCCTCAATTTAAAGGAATAGATTCTCCTATCCCTCCGTTTGCTTTTGATGTTCGCTATATGGAAAAGCCTACTAAATTCGAGATCGACATTCTTATTGACAAGACAAACTATCACTATGAGTTTGCGATACAAGGTAAAATGGTGGTTTCTGAACTCCTCACCAAGAAATACCACAGGACGGAGAAACTGATTGAAAGAAGTTCATCGTCATACAAAGATATCATCTTACGCTCAGAGCTAAAGGATTTTGAAAGCACAAAACAAGTAGTTAAACCAGAAGCACTATGCTTGCCGGTAGCAGCATTACTTAACAATCGTATGGCGGCAGAGATTGTTTCTGCTATCAAAGGTATTCAAGTTGTAAGTATGACTGCGGCAAGGGTGCGGCCCGCAAAGACAAAAGAATCTTTCTCTGATGAACGATTGTGTAAATATATTAATATTCTTAAAAAAGCTGATCCTACAATCAGAGATATGAAGGTCTCCTTTGAAGAGAAAGAAGTTGCTCATCAGAAAATTGAAGTTGATGATTTTGAAAATCGTGAAATAATAGCAAAAAAGACTACTGTCGGCGTAGAAACAAAACATGCCATGTATGAGAATGGCAAAGAGACAAGCAGTATACCCATCACATTTTTTGCCGACGAATCTTTGGGGACCGTAAAGCTGTTTACGGCATTACCGTACCTCTACGATGTGTTAGAAATAGGCGGGACGCTTGTGATTGACGAGTTAGAAAACGGTCTTCATCTTTCTTTAGCAAAGGAGATTATTAACCTGTTCACAAATGAAGCGAGCAACCCATACCATGCTCAGCTCATATGCACATCACACCAACCGCTATTGGTAGATGGTAATTATCGTCGTGACCAAATATGGGTAGCATGTAAAGATTCCTACGGTAAAAGTTCTCTCCACAGAATGAGTGAAATGAAAACTTCACGTGCTAAGGTAAACCTAGCAAACCGGATACTTGAAGGCGCCTTTGGCTGCAACCCTGAACGGTTTTTTGAAAACAACACATGAAATAAGAAAAAGAAAAACACCGAGCTGGCACTCGGTGTCCTGTGGGGTGACAGAAGCACGGAACAAGGTACTTTGTCATAATTACTTACACATTGTACCACGCTTGATTTTCGATTGCAATATGAAATCTGTGACCAGAAAGGTAATACCGCAGGCTTTTTCTAAAAGTGTGATGACATAAATCATTATATTTTTAGGAGTGATAAACATATTTATTTCTGACTACATCGGTGTCGGTATAAAAGGACACCACAATTTTGACTTCGTGGATGCATATCTTGATGGAGACAACCGACTTTTTATTGATCCCTGCATGATAGAGGGCGCAGATGATCCTTGGAGTCTAAATGCTTCATGCGTTATGCAAGCGTTTTTTGATTGCCTGTTTCAGGGCTTTAGAACAAAGGATATCCAACATGGAGATCTGCTTAGCCATGCAAACGAACAGAATGCAACAAAATTGGGATATGGCAACGGTGATAATGGAAAAGGTAAGACTGAAGAGGGTTTATGGGATAGTTTGAAAGGCCTATCTATGCTCGTCAATGAGATTCCGACAATAAGTCGTGCTCAAGATGTTCCTGTTTTGGTTGAAGGTTTTGCGGAGGATTGCATGTCGGATTTACTCACAAATATCTTACATGATCCATTGAATTCTTTTACTTGCGAGCAGATGTCTAAGTGGGGCTGTCCCCCGCAAGGAGAGAAAATAATTTGGACATTTGATGTTGGATGTAGAGAATGGATCCAGGTGGTTCGTCCATGCTGGTATTATGGTGAAAAAGAGCTTTTGCTCGTACCCAAATGGATTGTCCGCAGGAACTTCCTTTTTAAGGCTCATCAGTATTTGTATTGCATTATAGTAGAGCGTATGAGAAATGCCAATGGATGGGATGATCTTAAGAAGGTCGACGTTTGGAACAACATACCTAGGAAAAGTGAACATTGGGAATATGACACTGTAATCAGCTACTCAAAAGAGCACCCTGACGCATTGTCTGAATACCATAGCCGTATGCCACAATATTACCACAGAACAAACGGATGTATGACCGATGAGGATTTAGATTATGCGGTTTATGGACATACAATAAAAGAAAGTGCATAGGAGAAATTTGAATGAATAAAAAACAAAGTAGTACACGGTTGGCATCTGAAGCTTCAAAGATATTAAATGACAAAAGTGCTTCAAATATTCAACGCTCCTTGGCGGGAGGTGTCCTTTCTCAGCGTAGTCCTGCCAAACAGACTGGAGCAGCAATGGAGGATAAAGCATCTAAGGTTTTACAAAGCGATAAATATTCAGATGCTACCAGGAGTTTAGCGGGCAGTCTTCTATCTCAATCGAATAAGAATCGTTAAAAGCAAAGTGAGGGTCAAGATAAAATCTTGGCCTTCATTTTTTTAATATCAATTGCGCAAAGTGGATTTTCAAGGAAAGCTCTGAAAAAGGCACAGACCGAACTGCAGGAAAAAATCGATGCTATCCGCAAGGAACTGACCGCTGAGCAATGTGAAACGCTCGTGATGGAACTCTTGCGCGAGGGCTTTATCGCCGAACTGGATAAATACCTAAAAGCCGAACTCGACAAGACGGTCAAAGCCGTGCAGCACCTCTGGAAGAAGTACGCTATATCAGCGAAACAGCTAACCGATACACGCGCCGCTGCCGAGGATAAGCTGAACGACTTTTTAAGGGGGTTGGGCTATGTGGACTGAGAAAACTTTCGCTGAACTTGGATACACATATACGGGGTTAAGCGGCAAAAACAAGGCTGCCTTTGGAAGTGGTGAGCCGTATATCCCTTATATGAACGTCTTCAGTAATGAAAGCATAGACCCTGTCGCTTTTGAGTATGTACAGATTAAAAAAGGTGAGCAGCAAAACGCTGTTGCTGTTGGCGATGCCCTGTTCACTACTTCTTCTGAAACGCCCGAAGAAGTAGGAATGTCCTCTGTTCTGACCGAGGATGTTGGCACGGTCTATCTCAATAGTTTTTGCTTCGGGCTTCGTTTCTACAAGCCGAGTGGTTTTGACCCAAAGTTTCTTTCCTATGCACTCCGTAGCGAGCGTATAAGAAAGCAGATGCTCATTGCGGCACAGGGTTCGACGAGGTACAATCTTTCCAAACAGAACTTCAACTGTATGAAGTTGATGTATCCCACCG
>JAEZWL010000074.1 GCA_023420245.1 Bacillota bacterium
TATGCTTTCCTTTCTGCGCGGACTTTACAAGTACGCCGATCAGATTGCGGCACAGGGCAAGCCGGACGCGGTCATCGCTTCCTCCACCTATCCGCTCGATATTTATCCGGCGCGTAAGCTTGCCAAGAAATACGGCGCCATGCTGATTTACGAGGTACACGACCTGTGGCCGCTCAGCCCCATCGAGCTTGGCGGCATGAGCCCGCGCCACCCCTATATCATGATGATGCAGGCGGCGGAAAATTATTGCTACAAGCACAGCGACTATGTCGTTTCGCTCCTGCCGAACGCACAGGGGCATATGGAGGAGCACGGCTTAAAGCCGGAGAAGTTTATCTGTGTACCGAACGGAATCGTAAAGGCCGATTGGGAACAGCCGATGGCAAACCCTCCGGTTTACAATGAAAAATTGAAGCAGTATCACGACGAGGGGTATTTTTTGATCGGCTACACGGGCGCTCACGGCATTGCCAACGCGCTCGACAGCTTTGTGGAAGCGGGCGAACAGCTCCGCGATAAAAAAATCAAGCTGCTGCTGGTCGGTCCGGGACCTGAGCGCGAGCGTTTGGTGCGGAAGGTCATTGATTTAAAATTAGAGGATACGGTGGAGCTTTTGGAGCCTGTCAAGCGCGGGCAGGTGCCCGAGCTGCTGAACCAGATGGATGCGCTCTACGTTGGCTTGCAGCGTCAGCCGCTGTTCCGCTTCGGCGTCAGCCCGAATAAGCTGATGGATTACATGATGGCCGCAAAGCCGGTGATTTTCGCCATTGACGCGCCGAACGACATGGTTGCCGACGCGCAATGCGGCATTTCCATTGAGCCGGAAAACAGCGCCGCAATTGCCGAAGCCGCGCAAAAGCTGGCCTCCCTACCGAAGGAAGCGTTAAAGGCAATGGGCGAACGCGGCAGGGAGTATATTCTGGAGAACAACGAGTACGATATCCTCTCGCGAAAATTTTTAGACGTGTTTTCCTTGCCTCATTAAATCTTTGAACGGGTGAGCCTCAATGGAAGAGTTGAAGAAAGAAAACCAATATCGAGTCGCTTCGCTTTTTGAGGGCTGGAACGAGACCATGATTTGGTCTTACCTACAGGGCTATATGGGCAGAGCGTGGGCGGATGATATTGAAAACCCAAAATCAGCACAGATCATAACAGGGGATTTTTGCCTCTTTGCGGGCACTCCGAGTATCGAACTTGTCAACCATATTCCCAAAGATTTTCCGTCGGATTGTATTTTAATGATACCCCGTGATGACTCATGGGCAAATCTGATTGAGCGGGAATATCAAACCGGCTGCGAAAAGCTGACGAGATATGCAATTAAGAAAGAGACGGATATATTCAATGCTGAAAAGCTTCAATCGTATCTGAAGCTCCCGCTTGAATACAGCATTCGAAGAATTGATGAGGAAATCTACCATCGGGTTCTAGTGGAAGAATGGTCAAAGTATTTTTGCTTTCATTTCCAGAATTACCGAGATTACGAAAAGAGCGGCTTGGGTTTTGTTATTCAGCGTGGGGACGAGCTGGTAAGCGGCGCGTCATCATATACGGTGTATGACAAAGGCATCGAGATTGAAATCGATACGAAGCCGGAATACCGCCGCAAGGGATTGGCGCTTGCCTGCGCTTCCAAGCTGATATTGGAATGCTTGGACAGGGGGCTGTATCCCAGCTGGGATGCGGCAAACCGGCAATCTGTCACTATGGCGGAAAAGCTCGGCTACCATTTTGAAAAAGAATATGTTACATACGCAATCACAGATTTCATATAATATAAAAGGACAGCCAACGGCTGTCCTTTTATATTATATGCGTTATTCCGCCTGATTTTCGAGACCAAGCTCGTTGATTTTATCGCGCAGCTTGATGAAGTCATCAAACGCCGCAGGCTTGTTGTTGGGATTCCGCAGCAGGGCGGCAGGGTGGAGGGTGGCCATCATCAGCACACCGGCTTTCTCAAAGAAAATTCCGTGTTCCTTTGTAATCTTCATATCCGGCTTGATAATTTTCATCGCGGCGATGCGACCCAGACAGACGATGATTTTCGGTCGGATCAGAGTGACCTGATTGCGCAGCCAATCAATGCACAAATTCTGTTCCTCCGGCAGAGGGTCACGGTTTTGCGGCGGTCTGCATTTTACAATGTTTGCAATGTAGATATTGGTATGGCGGTCAAGGTCAACGGCAGCCAGCATTTTATCCAGCAACTGCCCGCTCCTGCCGACAAACGGTTCTCCCTGCAAATCCTCGTTTTCGCCGGGTCCTTCGCCAATGAACAGCACCTTTGCCTCTTTATTGCCTACGCCGAATACCGGGTTGGTACGTCCCTCGCACAGCCCGCATTTGCGGCAATCCCGGCAGGCGGTTTCCAACTCATCCCACGTTTGATACATGACAGCGCCCCCTTTTATTTGCTTTATTATATCACAAACCGGGACGCTTTCCCATCGTTTTACGCTTATGAGGTCGGTTCCGCGACCGAATTTTCTGTTTTAAAATAAGACTTCCTCATTCGGAAAATGAGCAGCAGCGCGATAATCGAGAGAACCAGCATGAAAGCCTCCCCGACCCAGAGATTCACATATCTTGTAAGCATTACACCGCCGAAGTTGAAGATGGTATGTACGCAGATCGCGTAAAAATAAAAGCGGATTTTATGTTCTCTGACTCCTTTGAAAATCAGGATGCTGGCGAAAATATGGAAGGTAACGGCAAATACGCGTTCCAGAATTCCCAGATAGATTCCTTCGGGTTTTACGGCGAGCATACTGCTCATAATTTGCTGGCTTGTTTCGGCAGGAAGCTTCGCCAGCATAGTTGAGAGCGTACCGTTGTTGATGGCAACGGCGTAGATGATATTGTTCATCTGCGCCATTCCGGTAAGTAAAATCACCTCGCAGAAGCCGTGCCCGAAGCCGAAGGACAGAGCGTCACGGAAGTCGCGGTGTTTTTTCAGGAAGACACCGGCGCTTGCCAGCCGCGCGGATTCCTCAAACAGTCCGGCTGTGAACGAGAGCATGATAACATAGGGAATTGTATTCAGTGCGAATGCTTTGAACCAGCCTTGCGTACCCAAAATTTGCAGAATCGGGATTCTCAAAAACACCTGTGAAACAAGGAAGGCGGCAAACCCGAAAAATAGAGGGACAGCCGAGATTTTTTTCTTGAGACCGAGAATCAGCAAAATGATCACAGGGAGCAGCAGCTCGGAAAAAGCCGCAACGATAAATCCTGTAAAAACGGCGCTGGAAATTGTCATAAAAATCACTCCTATCAATATGAGAGTGTATCATATCACTATTGAATCTAAAGTCAATAACATTTTGATAATTTTCGAAATGTTTTATGAAAATTTTATAACAGTATTGTTGTTTTTTGGTCAGATGAATTTTATAAAATATGTATAGGTTAAAATGATGTGACCCAATAAAAGAGGAAGTAAAAGCCCTCCATGTGATAGAATGAGTTCACCACAAACCATTCCACAGGAGAGGACAGAAACTTCCCATGAAGAGATTAGCACAGG
>JAEZWL010000142.1 GCA_023420245.1 Bacillota bacterium
GACGGTACCTTCCGGGTTCATTTCTCCGGGCTGTAAATTACGGTATCCGCTGAACTTCAGGCGCAGGATGTTCACCCGTTCTCCACCTCATATGCCGCGCCGTTGTATTCGGCGGTATCGCCCGCGCGCAGCTTTTTTCCGCGCATGGTACAGATTTCTCCGTTTACCTTCACCTCGCCGTTCTGCACGATGAATTTTGCCCGTCCTCCGGTATCCACCGCCCCGCCCAGCTTCAGCAGCGCGTCAAGCCGAATATACTCCGTTTTGATTATAATCTTTTCCATCATTCGTTTTTTATCCTTTTCTGTAACACAGGCGCTAAAATGAATAAAATAAAAAATTTTTATTCACTCTTCAACCGAACGGGAAGAACCAGGAACAGGAAGGAATCTCCCTCCCGCGGAAGATTCTTCATCGGGCTGAGCGCCCCGTTTAACTGTATTTTAACCTCGTCGCCCTCAGAATTACGCAACGCATCCAAGAGATAGCGGTTGTTAAAGCCCATTTCCACGTTGCTTCCGGTAATTTTCGCATCCAGTTGGTCATTGGCGCGACCAATCGAGGTGGAACAGGAGACTTTAATCTCGTCATCCTCAAACAAACAGCGCAGCGGACTTTTTAAGCGGTCGGTAATCAGAAGGGAAACACGCTCCACGCTGTCAATAAAGGAACGGGTGCCGACCAGAATTTCTGTAGAGCTGGAGCCGGGAATTGCGGCTTTATAATCCAGAAACTCGCCTTCCAGCAAACGAGATATCACGCAATATTTATCCACGCGGAAAATAATATGGCGCCTGCCGATTAGAATTTCAAGCTCCTCCTCGTCATCGCCCAGCAGCTTTAATACTTCGCTCAGGGTCTTGCCCGGAACCACAAAGGAAATCTCTTCGCCGCACTGTGCGGTTTCTTCCCTTATGGCAAGGCGGTAGCCGTCCACCGAAACAAGACGGATTCGATTTTTTTCCAGCTCAAACAGGGTCCCGGTATGAATCGGCTTCGCGTCACTCTCCGCAACAGCGAAAATTGTCTGCCGAATCATACTCTTTAATACATTATGGGCAATTTTAATCGAGGTTTCTCCGTTTACGGAAGGAAGCTCCGGGTATTCTTCAGCCGGAATGCCCACAATGGAGAAATCCGCCGGACCGCTTTTGATCACCGTGATATTTTTGGTGTCGGCCGCAAGGGATACCGTTTCCGAGGGAAGCCTGCGGACAATATCGCCAAAAAGACGGGCGCTTAGAATGATGCTCCCCTTTTCCTCCACCTGCGCCTCCACGTTTGTGGTCATACCGAGCTCAAGATCGTAACCGCACAGCGTAATCTGATTTTCCTCCGCTTTCAGCAGAATTCCCTCTAAAGCGGGAACCGAGGATTTTGTAGAGACCGCACGCTGAACATTCAACACTGCTTCGTTCAACTGCTGCCTGCTGCACGTAAATTTCATAAACTCACCTTCTGCTTCCTTTTATAATAGATAGAAAAGATTTAATTTAGTAAGAGTAGTAGGGGATGCGGAAATGTTGAAAAACTCGTTTTATGTAAGGAGCATGGGATTTTTTAACCCATAGTTTTCATTTTAAATTGTTAAATTCATGTTAACGGAATGTATTAACTTTTTGGTATTTAACACGTTGTTGAAAACTCTGTGGGGAAAGTTGAAAACTTGTTAAATACTTTTGCTGTTTTCAAAATTCGTAAAACTTGCGTTTCAACCGATTTTGTTGAAATGTGAAAAAGCTATCAACAATTTAACGGTCGCGTATATTCTTGATGATATCCTCCACCGTTGCCTTGACCTTCGGGTCGCGGGAGATTCCCTTTTCGACCTGCTGTAAAGCGTAAACGATCGTGGAATGGTCTCTGCCGCCGAATTCGTCACCGATCGAGGTCATGGGCATCTGTGTAATTTCTCTGACGACATAAATCGCGATTTGCCGGGCGTTGGAAATACTGGCGGAACGCTTGGAGGAACGGATATCCTCGCTGGTGGTGCCAAAGGTGCGCGCAACCTCATCAATAATTTTTTCTACCGTCATCGGTGTGGGCTGGTCGTTGTTGATGATATCGCAGATTGCCGCCTGCGCGGTGGCAATGCTCAGGCTTTCGCCTAAAAAGGTATAGGCTTTCATCTTTTTGACCGCGCCTTCCAGCTGACGAATATTATTTTTCAGCCGGTTTGCGATGTATTCCGCGACATTATCTGGTAATTCTATTTCCAGAAGCTCCGCTTTTCTTTTTATAATGGCAATTCGTGTTTCAAAATCCGGCGGCTGAATGTCGGCGGTAAGTCCCCACTCAAACCGGGTGAGCAGACGCTCTTCCAGTGTGGCAATATCCTTCGGCGGACGGTCGGAGGTGAGAACAATTTGTTTCTTTGCTTCGTATAGCGTATTAAAGGTATGGAAAAATTCTTCCTGCGTCGAATCCTTTCCGGCAATAAACTGAATATCGTCGACGAGGAGCACGTCCGCTTTTCGGTAGCGGTTATGAAATTCCAGTGTGGTTCCGTGGCGAATCGATTCAATCAGCTCATTGGTAAATTCGTCGCCTTTTATGTAAATGATATTCATTTCCGGATGGGTACGGCTGATTTCGTTGCAGATGGCGTATAGAAGATGGGTTTTACCCAGACCGGAATTTCCGTATATGAACAAAGGATTGTACAGAGTTGCGGGCTTGTTTGCTACCGCCATAGAGGCCGCGTGTGCAAATTTATTGGAGGAACCGACGATGTAGGTGTCGAAGGTAAATTCATAATCGTCGTTAATCGCCGGCGTTTCATCATTCTGCTTTTCCGTGCCGATTTCCTCCGGCGTACAAATTTGAATGGAAATTTCGCGCCCAAAAATCTGTTTGAGCGATTCATCCATTAAATCCTTGTAATAATGGGTTAAAGTCTGGCGGTGGAGCTCGTTGGGAACCTTCAGCACGGCAATCCCCTTCGCAAAATCAAGGCTGACGGGTTCAATCCGGCTGATCCACGTAGAATATGCGATTTCAGTTATCTTACTTTTGCAGTAATCGCAGACAAGATTCCAGACTTCGGTAAAGGATTCCATT
>JAEZWL010000084.1 GCA_023420245.1 Bacillota bacterium
ACTGGGGGTGCAGGGGGATTTTATGGAACCCCCTCGTTGGGAGTTAAAAATCCCCCTGCGAGTCCTTTGCATCCTTTCGGACGATACCGAAAGGATGGGTCTGCCCGACCCGAGGGCAAAGAGAAAATTTGATGCATTTCAAATCAGCTCCGCCCTGCGTCCGAGGCAATTTATCACCCGCACAGCTATAGACCGCCCGTCCATGAAAACCGCGCAGAAAATTGACACAGCCCTGACTCATAGGGATACTGGGGGTGCAGGGGGCTTTTATGGAACGCCCTCGTTGGGAGTTAAAAATCCCCCTGCGAGTCCTTTGCATCCTTTCGGACGATACCGAAAGGATGGGTCTGCCCGACCCGAGGGCAAAGTGGAAAGCCCGATGCATTCCAAATCAGAGCCGCCCTGTGTAAAAAAATAAAATTAAAAATTATGTTGCATTATAGAATCAAACGCGCTATAATTCTAGCAGAGGCACAATAAAAAACAAACGCAGAAGCAGATGCCACCAACACCTGCCTCCTGCGATACGGAGAAACACCCTCCATACCTCAACGGGAAATCCCGCACGTTTGCAAACACTATTATACTTCTTTCGTCACATTTTGTACAGAGGGAAGTTTTAAGAGATTTTTGCGATTGCCGAAGGAGCCCTGCGCTGTGTATGGAAAATTTCCGTACATAGCGTTTTTTATTGTTGCCCCCTGAATAGAGCGGCGCGGGCGGTTCACCAGGATTACCACCCTGTTGAATACCCTACACACCCGCCCGCGCAAGCTAATTCATTATTCGGGGTGCAATAAGAAGAGATAAAGGTAATCGCGGAAAACCAGCGTCCCGTTTTGGGGCGCTGGTTTTTTAACCTGTCCCGATATTTTCAAACTAAGCTTTAGAGCAGAGACAGCTGCATCGGCTTAAAATGAGAGGATGTCTTTTCCTGAAACCCGAGCTTCTCGTACAGCGGTTTTCCCATTTCAGAGGCTGAAAGCTCGATGTAGGATACCTCAAGCCGTTTTGCCCGTTCAATCAAAGCGGTAATCGTCCCCGTGGCATAGCCCTTCCCCCGATGTTTTGCTTTTGTTAGCACGTTAAGGAGCAATCCTGTTTTCCCGGTTGGAAAGGACAGGTTTGCGGGCTTTTCAACAATTACCAGGAATGCTGTTGAAACAATTTCTCCGCCATCCGCTTCCGCAAGCGCGGCAAAAAAATCCCGGTTTAAATGTTGGGAATAGTACTGCCGCAGACGAGATTCCATTTGCATTCTTGCTTCGCCTGTTATTTGCCAATTCTCCGTGGCAAAATAATCAAACCTGAATTGAATCAAGTGCTCTATGTCATCCTTTGCCGCCATTCGAATCATCATAGCTTACACCTTCTTTTTAATCCTTGCTCTTTCATGAGTACCTAATTGATAGTGTAATCACCATGGTTCCATTTGTGAATAAAGAGTTGGTGGAACTCCCGTAAGATTCACATCAAATTTTAAGCTAGGTTCAACATTAGTACTAGCGCTATGTAAACGTAACGAAATAGTCCATCCATGATCACAAGCAACTTCTATAGTAGTTTCTCTTAAAAAATCAATATGATAGAATTGCGTAGGCAGGGAGAGCTGAGGTATCCGAACCAACGATTTATTCTTACCGGATTGCTGATTTAGAGTACCATATAGATTAATGGCCTGTATTTGTGTTACTTGTAAATGGTCTATTGCAATAACCTTATAAAAATCGTTTACACCAAGAAGATACGATACAAAACTACTTGGGATACAATCTGGATAAGCCAAATCAAGCCTTTTTAATTCCCGCATAAAGGCGGTTAGAATAGGAACATAGATTTCTTCTACTTTATTTTTAATATCGGACCATTTTGTGCCTTGCTTCCGCAACTCATCAAGACGAATAAAAATTGGAGCAATTTCATTAAAATACTCTCGCGAGCAAGGCTTTCCAAACCACAGTTTTCCAAAATCGATTTTCATTGATATCCTTGGATGTTTCACGGCATTGTGGTTATGTTTGCAACTTATTCCTATTTTCCACCCATGCTGCCTAATTGCAATAACATCTCTAACATCTCCAGCCATACCTGCGGCGTCTGCTTGAATAGATAGAACTAATGGTTCATGTCCGTTTGGATGTTCCAAATATGGTTCAAGTCTTGTAATTACCCGAGCGGCTGCCGTAGCCGCTTTTGTCATCTTGTCTTGTATTTCTACATTGATAACATTATATGAAGCATGAGCAAAATTAAGAGCGGAGCTATTTTGAACTAAAATCGTCTGGTTTTCTTTCAATATATTATTTAGAGAACTGAGACAAGCATACTCAAATGCCTTGCCATACTGAGACTGAATTGCCATTACTTCACTTCCAATACACTCTTAGCTTCTTTTTCTATATACTCATCAATAATTCGATGTAAATCCTTACCAACGGTTTCTGCCAGCTTAACTGGCACCGCATTACCAATCTGTTTGTATTTGCTGGTTAGATTTCCTGCAAAATTCATGTTTTTAGGGAATGTCTGTATTGCTGCACACTCCTGCCAACTCAAACGGCGTGTTTTTCCTTCGCCAAACACCCATTTATCTTCCTCTAGTTTAACCATATCAGGGGATGATGGATGCAAAGCAACTTGTTTCGCCATAGCGGGGATAGTATAAGACACTTCATCCCACCCACGTTTTCGGTTTCGGCTCATATAGCGGGATGAGTATGAAGCATTACATATATCATGGTCAGACGGATTAGAAAAATCCTTCAATGCCTCTGCTAAAGTCACCTTATAGTCGAAAGGTTCTGGAAATTTGTATTCTGAAATTCCCATGTCTTTACGAAATCCAATCATTATAACACGCCATCTATCTTGAGGTACGCCATAATCAGCAGCATTAACTAAAGTTGGAAATACGTTATAGCCCTTATCAGAAAAGTCTTCTATTATAGCAGTAATAATTTCTCCATTTCCCAAAGTAAGTATTCCTTTTACATTTTCAGCAATAAAAGCGTATGGCTTATTTATACCAAGAAGCTTCACAAAATATCGATATAGTGTATTTCTCTTATCATCAATTTTGCGAGGTCCTGCTAAAGAAAACCCTTGGCAGGGGAACCCACCCACAATTATATCTCCTTTTGGTACAACCTCGAAACCAATTTTTCCAATATCCCCACATACAACATCTGCGCCCGACCAATCTTTATGCGTTTGACATGCGTCTTGGTCAATATCATTTGCCCAGATTGTTTGAAATCCTTGTCTGTGCAATCCAATGTCAAGACCTCCAGCACCGCTAAACAGAGAAACTACGCTATATATTCGTTTAAATTGTTGCTGGATATATGTAATGCTACCCATAACAAACACCCCTTCCGCAAACATTATTACAAATTTATTTTATCACTTTTTCCAGATTTTGAGAAGACAAAAAACAAACTATGCGCCGTACTGTATCGCCAACGAAAAACACCGGCGAGGGGGCTTCTTGTGTGTTTTACTACCGACATCGATATCACGAAATTTCAGCGGTGGATTCGAACTCTTATTATACAAACGTAGTACCGTTTACCCTTATCTACGAATCTTTTTTACATTACGGTTCATTAAGTGGCGTCCTAAGCGTTGATAAAGAAATTTTTTAATACAAGATAATTCCTGACCATGCTCTTTCAGTAAATCATCAGGACTATCGTATACGCCAAAATCCTGATTGATTCCTTCGCTCTGAATGTAGGTACTGTTACCGTTCCAATCAATCACAGGGTTTTGGAAATCGGTTACTGCTACACCGTATCCACAGAAAGAGCCTTCGCAAATACTATTTGCCAGCTGGAGCTTGGTTAAATATTGCCGGTCAATAATGAAACCTTCCAACTCATACCATGCGTTCTCATAATATACTTCTACCCAGCTGTGAAAGACATTTTTAGGCGCATTTTTATATACAAATCCTGTCATAGCGCCCTTTTGTAATGCTTTATCTATTGTGAATCCATGAACTCTGCAAGGAATATTAACTGCTCGAAGAAGCGCCATAAATAAAGTTCCTTTTGTATTACATTGCCCATAACCATCCGTCAACACCTGCGAAGCCGTTATATCATCGCTAATGTTGTATCCAAATAATATTTCATCTCTGATATAATTATAAATCTCCAAAACACGGTGAAATTCATCAAGTGCAGCCCACTTTCTATCAGATACTAGAGTCTGTATTGGCTTAGATGAATAATTCAGCATTTTTGTTTCCTTTAAGTATTGATCCATACACCACACTCCCTCAACAGAATATATAGTAACCTAGTACTATTATATCACAAATCTCACCAAATCAAGAAACAAAAAATCCATGTGTCAGTTTGAATCCTGACACATGGATTTTTCTGGGGACTCGGGTGTTGGCTCGCTCTTCCCGCGTTCCGCGAGTCCCTCCGTGTTTTTTGCTGATTCTTTAGCTCTCTTCTATCTCCGAACCTGCACCGGGGTTTTCGCCGTACTGTATCACCAACGAAAAAAAGCACCCACAAGGGGTGCTCTTTTTGTTGGTGGACACAAGGGGACTCGAACCCATGACCTCTCGCGTGTGAGGCGAGCGCTCTAACCAGCTGAGCTATGCGTCCATAGTCCGCATGTGCGTGATAAAAATATGGTGACCCGGACGAGATTCGAACTCGTGAAGCCGCCGTGAAAGGGCGGTGTCTTAACCGCTTGACCACCGGGCCATATTAATGGTAGCGGCAATTGGATTTGAACCAATGACACTTCGGGTATGAACCGAATGCTCTAGCCAACTGAGCTATGCCGCCGTTTTCGCTCACGTTTAGTGCGGAGCGTTTCTTATTATAACTTAGTC
>JAEZWL010000093.1 GCA_023420245.1 Bacillota bacterium
TAATCAATTGGTTAAGATTAATTATATGATGAATTTAAAGGATGATACTATGCTGCAATTTGATGAGTTAAGGCTTTCGCTTGAAGAACTGGAACCGAGCCTCAATGATTTAGCCGAAGCGCTTGGGCTGGAAAGTATGCGCGAGGAGATCGCAAAATTGGATGAGAAAGCGTCGCAGCCTGGATTTTGGGATGATATGAGCGTATCTCAGAAGGTACTACAGCGTTCCAGTATGCTGAAGAATAAGATTGCGGCCTATGAGCGCCTTAAAAGCGCGTATGGCGATACGCTTGCTCTGATTGAGCTTGCGAATGAGGAAAATGATTTGTCCCTGCTGCCGGAGGCACAGGAGGAATTTGAAAAATTTCAGGCTGAGCTGGAAGCGCAGCGGCTTTCTACTCTGCTTACCGGAGATTACGATTCCAAAAACGCGATTGTTACCTTCCACGCGGGGGCAGGCGGTACGGAGGCGCAGGATTGGGCGGAAATGCTGTATCGAATGTATTGCCGGTGGGGGGAACGCCACGGCTTCCAGGTGAAAACACTGGACTATCTGGACGGGGAAGAAGCGGGTCTGAAAAGCGCCAGCATATTAATCGAAGGAATTAACGCGTACGGCTTTCTGAAAAGTGAAACCGGCGTACACCGCCTTGTGCGTGTGTCGCCTTTCGACGCTTCGGGAAGGCGGCACACTTCCTTTGCCTCCCTCGAGGTTATGCCGGAAATCGACGACGATGTTGATGTGCAGATCAGCCCGGATGATATTAAAATGGATGTATACCGCGCGAGCGGCGCGGGCGGGCAGAAGGTTAACAAAACTTCCTCTGCGGTTCGCCTGACCCATATTCCGACCGGAATCGTCGTGTCCTGCCAGGTGGAGCGCAGTCAGTACCAGAACCGTGATGTGGCAATGAAAATGCTGATCTCTAAGCTGGTGGAAATCAAGGAGCGCGAAAATCTGGAACGGATTGAGGACATAAAGGGCGAGCAGAAGGAAATCGCCTGGGGCTCCCAAATCCGCTCTTATGTATTTATGCCGTATACTCTGGTGAAGGACCACCGAACCAGTTTTGAAATGGGAAATATCGATGCGGTTATGGATGGTGACATTGATGGCTTTATCAACGCGTACCTGAAAAACCAAAGCCTTGGCGCTTTAAATAACGAAGACTGAATAATATTTCAGCAAAAATTTAATAATAGCCTTAATTCGGTTGTCTTCTGAAACTTACATTTGGTATGTTGTGGAAGACAACCTTTTTTTGCAATCCGAAAGGATTTCCGATTATCCTGAGGTTTATGCAGTGTGGTACGGAGTTGATACAAAAATTTAATATCTTGTAAATAATTTGAAACTTTACTTTTGGGACTCTGCCGTACTAAAATAGGAGTGCGTTAATCGCTTCATTCGGAAAGGATGCGCTTCCATGAGGATACCTATTTACAAAAGAGTCCTGGCTGCCTTATCGTTGATGGTATTTGTTCTTTTTTCATTGTTTGTTTTCTTTGTTCCGTCAGGGTCTGGTAATATTCAGAAATCGCCGGAGTCCGCGCCAAGTGATGCTGTTAAGCCGGTATCAGCCAGCAGCCCGCAAATTCCTGAAAAAACAGTAGTTCCGCCGGCGGATAAAATTCCGAACATCTTCACCAAGCTTCAAGCGAAATATAATCTTGTGAAAATTCCGACTTATGATGCTTCTTATCAGCTGACACACCCTAAGATTCTTTATTTTGAAAACGGGTGGAACGGTTATCGATACTGGATGTCTATGACGCCATATCCCTTTGGACATGACATTTACGAAAATCCGTCCATTGTGGTTTCAAATGACGGGAAAACCTGGGCGCCTCCCGAAGGTCTGAAGAATCCTGTTTCCGGAGTTCCGTCAGATGTTGCGCTCGGAGGACATTATTCCGACTCTCATATCGTAATGCGCGGCGATACGATGGAGCTATGGTACCGGTATAATCCGGCCTTAACAGCAACCCCCAAAGAGATCACGGTCCCTCAGCGGCAATCCGGCAGTAGCTTGAACAGTTCACCGGAACGGAAGAAAATCTGGCGCCGTGCGAACAATTCGATAAACACCTATTATCGGCGTACTTCGACGGATGGAGTGCACTGGACAAATGCGCAACAGCTGATGCAGGGCAAAAACGGCTACCTGAGTATGTGCGTGAACTATGAAGAAGGCAAATACAAAATATGGTATGCGACATATGGAGGAGACCTTTTTTCTTCTCAAAGCAAGGATGCGCTTCACTGGACTGACCCGGTCCTCTGTACGGTTCCTCTTCCGAAGGGACTGCAGTGTTATCATCAGGATATCATTCGTTATAAATCGAAATATTATCTGCTTCAAACCGCAGAAAAGGTTTCTAATTACACGTTTCAGCTGTATCTTTTGCAATCATCGGACGGAATCCACTTTACGCAGGTTCAACAGGTGGTTCCTACCAAAGATCAATCGCTATGGAACGATGTTTCCCTTTACAGAAGTACTCTTTTTGTAAAGGACGATCAATTGCAGCTGTTTGTTTCCCTGATTATTCCTCGTTTGAAATGGTTTGTTACTCAGTTTACTCTGCCAATGCCAGCGCCGCTTCCTGCGGGAAGCGTTCATAACTAAGAAAAAGTACTAAATTAGTCGATATATAATTACAACGAAAATGCGCCTTGAAATGGTTTTAAAGCCGATCAAGACGCATTTTTTATTTATAATTCCAAATTGTGCCTCAGTGTAGCTTCCTCCTGTCTGCGGAGGGCTAATGTGCTCAAATTCCCTTATTCAGCCGTTTTTGCTGGCGGATATCTTTTCCCACAAACGGGATGCGCCGGTAGCTGCCGATGATCCGGGAAGTGAAACGCTCCGTATAATAATTTAATAATTCACTCGTAGATAGATTGGTGCTGATAATCGTCGGCTTCTGCGCCATCAGGCGCGTATTGACAATATTGTATATCTCCGCGCAGGAGAACGCGTTTTTAAACTCAGTTCCCAGGTCGTCGAGAATCAGCAGGTCACACTCCGTCAGCAGGCGTCCGGTGTCGCCCTCGTCGCGCCCGAAATGCTCCCGTTCCAACTTGGTGATAATGTTGTTCACCGAGCAGTAAACGACCCCGTACCCTTTTTGAATCGCAAGATTTGCGATCGCAAGCGACATATGGGTTTTGCCCAGCCCGGTTCCGCCAGTCAGAATTAAATTGGGGGAATCCATCGAAAACCTCTGCGCATACCTGACACAGAATTGCAGGGTATCGCTCATAATCTGCCGGGGTGATTTATAGTCGTCGTTTTCGCGGGTGTCCGGGTAATAATCCAGAGAAAAGCTGTCAAAGGTGGAAAGGGAAAGGGGAGTTAGCGTGTTCAGCCTGCGGTAGGCTTCCGCCTGCAGCAGCTTCTTCATGCAAGCGCACATTTTTCCGTCGATATAGCCGGTGTCTTTACACTGACCGCAGGAATAATGCGGTTCCAGATAGTCCTCACCGTATCCGGCGACTGTCAGCAAGTCACTTAATTCTTTCTGAAGGGCAAGGTTATTGCGGCGAAGCTGCTCTAACCGTTCTTTTGCGTTTCCCCCGCTGAAAATTGCTTTCGCCGCGGAGATAGCCGTAGTAGACAATATAGACTCGATCTCAGCCGCTTTCGGATAAATCCGGTAAAAAGCCGCTTTCCGTTCTGCCGCTTCATTTTCCGCTTTTTTTCTTCGGTCAGACAATAGCAGACCAACCGCGTCATAGATTTCTTTGCTGTATCCCATGATGATTACCCCTTGTCCAAAGTATCAAAAATACTGGTGCGCTCGTATTCGTCAATATCGAACGTGACGTTTTTGCTCTTAGTGCTTTTTTCCTCGCTTTTACGGGCACTGGCACGATCTTCCTTTTCTTTTTTTGCCTGCTGCAAGGTCGAGATGCCGTCCTTGTGCCAGCGCTCCATAATCCGACCCATATAGGCCGGGCTGAATTTTCCGGTTGCGTCAACACCGCGGTCGTAGGCCTCGTGAATCATCGCGACGCTGAAGCTCCATTCGTTAACCCAGACGGAAGCGGCGGCCTCCTCTTTGGCGGAGGGGGCGCGGTGCGGCATGCCGACGGCCTGTTCCACGATATGCCACGCTTTTTTGTTCTCCGCGAGCCTGCGAAGCTTTTCTTCCGCCTTTTCGTGCGTAAAGATTTCTTCATCCGCCCAGTTCATGGCAACCTTTTCTATGTAACGGGTATTTGCTTTTCCGATGCTGACGACATATTGCAAAAGCATAATGATAACGTCTGCGGGCAGCCCGAAATCGTCGTGTATCATTAGGAGCGTAGCGGAATCTCCGTTTGAAATCAGCCGTCCGAGAATCTGCTCCGCTTCCTGCATCAGGCAGGCGACTTCGGTGGATTCCTTCATTCTCTTCGCAACAAAAGCGTTATCCGCCTTTAGCGGGCGGGAAAGAATTTTCCGGGGCTTTTCCATCGGTGCTTTTTCGGTCGCGGCTTCCGGCAATTCCACAACGGCTTGCGGTATTGCCTGCACGCAGCTGTCGGGAACCAATTCATTCCCGTTTGCTGCGAGCAGTCCGGCTTGCTGCCAGTAGAGCATTGCGTCGGCGACGTCGGATTCGCTGATGCCGAGCGCTGTGGCGGTATCCTTCGCTTCAAACGGTTCCCCCGCGTGGCGCAAGGTCCATAATAATACCTTCAGCGGCATAGAACCCGCAAGCTTTATGTGTTTATCAACAACGGAGCAGGGAACAGCAAAAATAGAGTTCCAGGCTCCTAAATTTATGGTATAATTCATTCCGGTTACCTTTCTGGCATTTTTTCCATTGGGATGGATCTTTTTTAGTTATTATAGCATACGGCAATAAAATAAGGAAATATAAAATCACTGAAAAATTTATCGAAATAACGGTTGACATTTCTGAAAACGTATCGTATAATAATCAACGTTGCAAATCCGCGAACGTAGCTCATCTGGTAGAGCGCCACCTTGCCAAGGTGGAGGTAGCGAGTTCGAGCCTCGTCGTTCGCTCCAATTGTTTTTTGAAAGCGTCGGCTAATGCCGGCGCTTTTTGTATGATTTTTGATTTTTTATAAAAAATAAGATTCACAAAATAATTGGAGTATGCTATAATGTTAAAGTTTTGTGAATTTAAAAAAAGAGGTAATTTGATGGATACAAGAAATGAAGTCAGAAACGTTGCGATCATTGC
>JAEZWL010000112.1 GCA_023420245.1 Bacillota bacterium
CGGTTACTTGTATGAAAGTGGGTTTGGATGTCGGTTCAACCACAATAAAATGTGTTGTTCTGGACGAAGATAATCATATCATTTATCAATCCTATGAAAGGCATTTTTCTCAAATCACACAAAAAATAGCCGAACTTCTTACTAAAATCAAGGACGAGGTCATTCATGGCGCAAACGCCAGCCTTACGGTTTCCGGCTCCGCCGGGATGGGTATTTCTCAAACCTGCAATCTGCCTTTTATTCAGGAAGTATACGCTACTCGCATCGCAATCGGGAAGTTGATACCCGACGCGGATGTTATTATTGAGCTTGGCGGCGAGGATGCAAAGATTTTGTTCCTCTCGGGCGGTACGGAGGTACGCATGAATGGTTCCTGTGCCGGCGGCACCGGAGCGTTTATCGACCAGATGGCCACCCTGTTAAGTATTTCTCTGGATGAAATGAACACACTTGCGGAGGAGTACGAGAAAATTTACACCATTGCTTCCCGCTGCGGCGTGTTCGCGAAATCGGATATTCAGCCGCTGTTAAACCAGGGCGCGCGAAAGAGTGACCTTTCCGCCAGCATTTTTGCGGCGGTTGCGAACCAGACGATTGCCGGTCTCGCACAGGGAAGAAAAATCGAAGGAAAAGTTATTTATCTGGGAGGACCGCTGACGTTCCTCTCCCAATTGAGATACAGCTTTAACCAGGCTTTGAAGGTAGAGGGGATCTGTCCCGAAAATTCTCTGTACTATGTAGCGCTGGGTGCGGCGTATAACAGCGACACCCAGATTGATTTGGATACCGCCTTAAAAAATATGGAATCCTACGGCGCAACCTCTAACTTTTTATCCATCCCTCCCCTGTTTGAAAGTGTAGAGGATTATGAACAATTTTCCAGACGTCATGCCGCCTGTACGGTTCCGCAGGGCGACGCGGAGCATTATTACGGTGACGCGTTTCTGGGAATTGACGCGGGTTCCACTACGGTAAAAGCCGTTTTGATCGGAAAAAGCGGTGAGATACTGGATTCCATTTACTGTAATAATTCGGGAAACCCTGTTCCTATTATACAAAATTATCTGCTTGGAATCTATAATCGCTATCCAGAAATAAAGATTGCAGCCGGCGCGGCTACCGGCTACGGCGAGGAGCTGCTGAAAAACGCGTTCAGCATCGATTTTGGAATTGTAGAAACCATTGCCCATTTTACCGCGGCGAAGCGCTTTATGCCAAATGTAGACTTCGTAATTGATATCGGCGGACAGGATATGAAGTGCTTTAAAATCCATAATGGCGCAATCGATAATATTTTTCTCAACGAAGCCTGTTCCTCCGGCTGCGGTTCATTTTTGCAGACCTTTGCGAACACTCTTGGCTACGAGATCGCAGATTTTGCCAAAATCGGGTTGTTTGCGAAGCATCCGGTTGATTTGGGCTCACGCTGTACGGTATTTATGAATTCACAGGTAAAGCAGGCGCAAAAGGACGGTGCGACGACGGAGGATATCTCCGCCGGACTTTCCGTCAGCGTCGTAAAAAACGCAATCTATAAAGTAATCCGGGCTGCTTCCGCCGAAGAGCTGGGCAAAAATGTTGTGGTGCAGGGCGGTACTTTCCTGAATGACGCCGTTCTCCGTGTTTTTGAAAACGAGCTTGGCATTCATGTACTGCGCCCGGATATCTCAGGACTGATGGGTGCTTACGGCGGCGCCGTTTACGCGATGGGAAAATCCACCGGTACAAGCAGCATCATTGGCCGGGAGGAGCTGGAAAATTTTAAGCACGAGGTAAAAGTAACCTCCTGCGGAAGATGCAGCAATAACTGCCGTCTCACCATCAATGTATTCGGCGGAAACCGGCGCTTTATCGGCGGGAACCGCTGTGAAAAGCCCGTAACAAAGCGCTCCTCCGACGGTGAGCTGAACCTGTATGCCTACAAGCTGGAGCTGCTCCGCTCTTACGGTCCGGTAAAGGGAAGCCGGGGGAAAATCGGTATTCCGATGGGACTGAACCTGTACGAGCTGCTGCCGTTCTGGCATACATTTTTTACAGAGCTGGGCTTTGAGGTTGTTCTCTCCCCTCTGTCAAGCAGAGAGCTATATATTAACGGACAAAGCACGATTCCTTCCGACACCGTATGCTTCCCCGCAAAGCTGATGCACGGACATGTGCAGGCTCTGATTGAGGAAGGAATTCAAAACATCTTCTACCCCTGTATGTCCTATAATTTTGACGAAGGCTTGAGCGACAACCATTATAACTGCCCTGTGGTTGCGTATTATCCTGAAGTTATCTCGGCGAATATGAACGTCCTGAAGAACTGCAATTTTATTCACGATTACGTTGGTATTCATCGAAAGCATGATTTCCCGATTAAAATGCTGCATATTTTGCAGAAATACTTTGACGGGATTTCTTTCTCGGAAGTAAGGTCGGCAGCGAAAGCAGCCTATGCCGCTTACAGCCGCTATTTTGACAAAATACGCGAAAAGGGCGACGAAATTATAGAAAAGGCAACCAAGCAAAACAAACAAATCATCGTTCTAAGCGGCAGACCGTATCACCTTGACCCGGAAATCAGCCACGGAATCGACAAGCTGATTGCCAGCCTCGGCGCCGCAGTCATCTCGGAGGACGTAATCAGCTGCAAAGTAAAACGCTTCCCCACGACCGTGCTGAATCAGTGGACATACCACGCAAGGCTTTACGCGGCCGCAGAATATATCGGCGATAAGCCTAATATGAATTTAGTGCAGCTTGTTTCCTTTGGCTGCGGCGTTGACGCGATTACAACAGATGAAGTGCGCAGCATTCTGGAATCAAAGGAAAAGATATATACACAAATAAAAATAGACGAAATTACAAATTTAGGCGCGGTAAAAATCCGGCTTCGCAGCCTGTTTGCCGCACTGGAAAAATAAGGAGGTCGAGCCTTTGGCGGAACTTAAATTCAGCGACAACGGCCGTCTGCTGTTTACAAAAGAAATGAAAAAGGAATACACCATCCTCTGCCCTATGATGGCTCCGATTCATTTTGAGCTCATTGTGAACGTGCTGAGAAACTCCGGCTATAACGTTGAGCTCCTGACGAACGACGGTCCCGGCGTGGTACAGGAAGGATTAAAATATGTTCACAACGACACCTGTTACCCTGCGCTTTTAGTCATTGGTCAGTTTATTGACGCCCTCCACTCCGGCAAATACGACCTTGACCGCACCGCGTTGATTATTACTCAAACGGGCGGCGGCTGCCGTGCCTCCAATTACATTCACCTTCTTCGCAAGGCTCTGAAAAAGGCCGGGTTGGAAAAAATACCGGTGGTTTCCCTGAATATGTCCGGTTTGGAAAGCAACCCCGGATTTCGCCTGTCGATTCCACTGCTGCGTAAATTCATTGCGGCTCTGGTTTACGGTGACGCTCTGATGCTCCTGTATAATCAAACGGAAGCATATGAAACAAAAAAAGGGCAAAGCGGCGAAGCGGTCAAAAAGTGGATTGGCGAGCTGACCAACCAGTTTAACCTCGGAAAAGGACTTTCCTTAAAAGAGCAGAAGCTGAATCTCAATCAAATCGTCCGTGATTTTGGGGAAATACCCATTCACAAAGCTCCGAAAATCAAGGTCGGTATTGTCGGCGAGATTTATGTGAAATACTCTGCTCTCGGCAATAATCATTTGGAAGATTTTCTGCGGGAACAGGATTGCGAGGTCAATGTTCCCGGAATTCTCAATTTTGCTTTATTCAAAGTAGATAACCGTTTGGAGGATATTAAGCTCTATGGCGGAAATCCCGCAAAATTCACCGTCGTTAAAGCACTGATGGACTATCTTTTGAAGATGCAGAATATATTAATTGAAGCCGTGAAAACCGATGAAAAGTTTTTGGCTCCCGCACCCTATGCCCACACAAAGAGCCTGGTGAAAGATGTGATCGGTTACGGCAACAAAATGGGAGAGGGCTGGCTGTTAACGGCGGAAATGTTGGAGCTTGTGGAGCAGGGCTATGAAAACGTTGTCTGCACACAGCCGTTCGGGTGTCTTCCGAATCAT
>JAEZWL010000245.1 GCA_023420245.1 Bacillota bacterium
CGTAACCATGGATGTGGAAATGCCGGATAAAAAGGGTACGGATTTTTTGCGGGAGCTGCTTCCCAAAAAACCGCTGCCGGTGGTATTGGTTAGTTCTGCAAACATCGGTATTTTTGAGGCTCTTGACGTCGGTGCCGTGGATTTCGTCAAAAAGCCGGATATCAAAAACAGCAGGGATTTTCTTCTGTTTTGCAACGAGCTTTCTGTTAAAATTAAAATTGCTTCCTGCGCTAAGGTGAAAAAAACCGAGTCGTTGATTTCCGCAATTCCTATTCCGGCTCTCAAGGCTGAGGGCTCCAATGAAAGAATTATTGCAATCGGCGCCTCCACAGGAGGAACTGAGGCAACCTTAGAAATATTGAAGCAGCTGCCTTCGGATATTCCCGGAATTGTGATTGTCCAGCATATGCCGGTGGGTTTTACGAAAATGTATGCGGACCGTCTGAACCGGATTTGCAGCTTTACGGTGCTGGAGGCCCAGAACGGAGACCGCGTAGTACCCGGTCAAGCCTTGATTGCAGCCGGGGATAAGCATATGACTTTGGAAAAGGATTATAGAGGATATTATGTAAAATGTGCCGCCGGCGAAAAGGTGAGCGGTCATTGCCCGTCCGTTGACGTACTGTTCCGGTCTGTAGCAAAGACCGCCGGAAAAAATGCCATTGGGGTCATTCTTACCGGTATGGGAAAGGATGGCGCTAACGGTCTTTTAGAGATGAAGCAAAACGGCGCTTATACCATCGGTCAGGATAAACAATCCTGTGTTGTATACGGAATGCCGATGGTTGCGTATGATATCGGCGCAGTGATCAAGCAGGCGCCATGCCAGTCGATCGCAAGTCTGATTGTTCAAACATTGAACAAAACAAAATAACCATAAAAAATACCTGTGGCTCTGCCACAGGTATTTTTATGGCGTTCTTACAAAAAAACAAGTGCAGCCAATTAAATGGTAAATATTACAAACTTATTTTTTTTTGCAATACCCAAATAAAGCTAAATAATTTGTCGAATTTTACGATAAATATCCTATAGGATGCCTGCGTCCTATCAATCATAGAGTGGTAGCTCTCTTATAATTGAAAAGGAGTGATGAGATATGAAAAGAGTAGTTAAACCAAAGGTGAAATCGATTAAAAGGGCATTTTTGCTCGGGATGCTGGGATTGACCCTGTCGGTCAGTGTTTTGTCCGGAGTGGCGTCCGCCACAATCCTGAACAATTACAGCCAGAAGAGCATGGATGACGAGGTTCGTATTGCTTCTAAGGCTTACAGCCAGACTGTTGAAAATAAAATTGTTCAATATAAAATGATGGTTGAACAAATCGCAGCGAACGACAATATTGTCAACAGTGCGTTATCTCAGGAAAATCTGCAAAACGTAAAAGATGAACAGGCAAAAATGTATGGTTTTTTATCGGTTAGTACGGCCGACGATAAAGGGCAAACCGATGTTCCAGGAGTCAATATCAGCGATAGGGAATATTTTAAGCAGGCCATGAGTGGAAAAACTTATTTATCCAGCCCGGTTATCAGCAAAAAGGATAATAAGGCGGCGATCTATATCGCAACGAAGCTGAGAACGACCGACAAGAAAAGCGGAATTGTATTCGTTGGATTAAGCTGTGATACGTTTAGCTCAATGCTGGACAATATAACGGTCGGAGAGACAGGCTATGCCTTTGTTATGGATAAAACGGGAACTGTTGTCGCTCACAAAGACAGAAATTATACCAATCAGATCACGAATTATCTGGATAAGGCAAAGGAAAACGGCAGCTTTGCAGATGTAGCGGATTTGACAAAGAATATGATTAGCCTGAAAACCGGAAGTCAGACCTATACCATCAACGGCAGCCAGAATTATGCCGCTTATTGTCCGATCGCGGATACGGACGGCTGGTCCATTGGCGTAACCGCAAGAGTATCGGAAATGAAGAAAGAGTACTATGCCTCCATTTTTTTGAATGTCGGTATTACGGTGCTATTTATCCTGCTTTCTCTTTTTATTGCTTTTCGGATTGCAAATCCCATTGTAAACCCGATTATCAAACTGGTGAAACGCATCGAAGGCCTTGCGGAGGGCGACCTTCATTCCGAAGTGCCTCAGGTGAACACAAATGATGAAATCGGCACCCTGTCCAGGTCTTTTTCCTCAACGGTGAATATACTGAACGGGTATGTAAGTGAAATATCGTTGATGCTGAAAAGCCTTGAGGACGGGGATTGCACGGTGGAAACGAAGCAGAATTACAAGGGCGACTTTGTTGAGATTAAGGGTGCGCTGAATGCGGTGGTTTCCAATCTGAATACTATGATATCCAACATCAATATGTCCGCAGAACAGGTTGCCACCGGAGCCGAGCAGGTATCCAGCGCGTCGCAGGCATTGTCGCAGGGCGCTACGGAGCAGGCAAGCTCCATTGAGGAGCTTTCCGCTTCCCTTACGGAAATTGCCGCAAATGTAAACAACAATGCAGCCAACGCAGCAAAAGCGAACCAGCTTTCGACAGAAGCTTTCGGTGAAGTCAGGCGCGGGAACGAACAGATGCAGCAGATGGTTGAGGCGATGTCCGAAATCAGTGAAACCTCAAACGAAATCGGTAAAATTATTAAAACCATCGAAGACATCGCGTTCCAAACCAATATTCTGGCTTTGAACGCCGCAGTTGAGGCAGCACGCGCGGGCGAGGCTGGCAAAGGCTTCGCAGTGGTGGCAGATGAAGTGAGAAATCTTGCCAGCAAGAGCGCGGAAGCCGCGAAAAACACGACCGCACTGATTGAAAATTCACTCCGAGCGGTGGAAAACGGAAGCAGAATTGCGGACAATACGGCAAAATCTCTCAATATTATTATTGAAGCCACGCAAAAAACGACAGACCTAATCGGAGAAATCTCAACTGCCTCCAACGAGCAGGCGACCTCGATGAATCAGGTTACCGTCGGTGTAGACCAAATCTCCGCGGTAGTGCAGACGAACTCGGCAACCAGCGAAGAAAGCGCCGCCACCAGCCAAGAGCTTAGCAGTCAGGCACAGATTCTTAAAGAGACGCTGTCACAGTATAAACTGAAAAAACCCCGGTCGCCGATGGAGGATGCCGATGAGGCTTCTGATTTGCCGGCAAATTATGATAATGTTTTCCCAGAAAAAGAACAAACGAACAATAAGTATTAATATAAAAATATTTTTTCTCCCGGACGCCGTCCGGGAGTTTTTTTGTCCTTAAAAACAAATCAGACCAATGGTTGCATGTAGATATTATACAAATTATTTTTATACATGATAATTATTTATTGCAAATAAATTAAATGACTTCTTAATAAATATTTTTTAAATACATATTAATTTTTTAAAAATCTGGCCGATACGTAATTTGAGTTGTATAATTATTACCTGATGCAGGTGAAGAAATTACGGTCGTTAGGAAAGGAACGTGATTTTATGAGGAAAAGTGAAAAGGAAAAATCCAGATCGATTAAAAGAACGCTTTTAATCGGAATGACGGGCTTGACCGTCGCAGTCTGCCTTATTTGCGGAGTGGCAAACGGGGCGGTACTTTACAGCAATAACAACAAAGGGATGGAGGATGAAACAGCTCTCGCGTCCAGCGCCTACAGTCAGGCGGTGCAAACCAAGATTAACCAGTATAAAATGTCGATTGAACAAATCGCGGCAAACGATACCATTACAGCAAATCCAATGTTTGTCGTGAATATATGGTCAACCAAAGAAAGGCTTGCAGAGCAACACGGCTTTTCTAAAATTTATTTGGCGGATAAAACAGGAAAAACAGAAGTAGACGGCGTCAACATTGCCGACCGCGATTACTTTAAGCAGGCGATGAGCGGTAAAACCTGTATTTCAAGCCCGGTGATCAGCCGGATTGATCAAAAGCAGGTTGTTTTTGTTGCCGCGAAGGTAAATAATATTACTGAATATGAAGGGATTGTTTTTGGCGAGCTAAGTATCGATACGTTCAGCTCGATGGTTGATAAAGCGACCATTGGTTCATCCGGTTACAGCTTTATTACCGACAGCTCGGGTACGATTATCGCGCACCATATTAGAAAAGACGTTACAGATGCGGTAAACTATATTGAAAAAGGGAAAAAGGATTCTTCGCTTAGCGGAATTGCCTCCGTCGTAAAGAGCATGACTTCCGGTAAGACCGGCGCTCAAACCGTCATGCTCGACGGCGCTGAGCAATATATTCATTATACGCCGATTCCGGATACGGACGGCTGGTCCCTTGCGGTATCGGCTAAAAAATCAGAAATGATGGCTGGATTTTATAAGGCGGTCGGGATTACAGTCGGGATTACACTGCTGTTGATGCTGCTGACGTGCCTGATTGCTTTCCGCGTAGCCGCTCCAATTGCCAATCCCATTGTCAGTGTGGGGAAACGGATTGAAAAGCTGTCGGAAGGAGACCTGCATTCTGAGGTTCCCGAAGTACACAGCCAGAATGAAATCGGAATTTTGTCAAAGTCGTTTTCCAGTACCGTCACAACGCTGAATTCCTATGTGAGCGAGATTTCTACCGTGCTGGACAGTCTCGCCGCGGGAGACTGCACAATCAACACATACCAGAACTACAAGGGCGATTTTCAGGAGATTAAAACATCTCTGAATACAATTATTACGAACTTGAATGATATTTTTACAAGGATTAATGATTCTGCCGAACAGGTATCTACAAGCGCGCAGCAGGTAGCGGGAGCTTCTCAGGCACTCTCCGAGGGCGCGACCGAGCAGGCGAGCTCTATTCAAGAGCTTTCGGCATCTCTGACAGAAGTCGGAATTGATGTGAGCAAAAATGCGGAAAATGCCAAAATAGCGAGTGGGCTTTCGCAGGAAGCTACTCTGGAGGTGGCCCGTGGGAACGATAAAATGCAGCTCATGGTTTCGGCAATGTCCGATATCAGCCAGTCATCCAGGCAAATCGGAAAAATAATCAAGACGATCGAAGATATTGCGTTCCAGACCAATATTTTGGCACTGAACGCGGCCGTGGAAGCGGCCCGCGCCGGTGTAGCGGGCAAAGGCTTCGCGGTGGTTGCGGATGAGGTGAGAAATCTTGCCAGCAAGAGCGCGCAGGCTGCGAAAAACACCACGGCGCTGATTCAAACCTCCATGAATGCGGTGGATAACGGCACCAAAATTGCGGATGATACGGCAAAATCGTTGCAGACGATTATTGAAACAACCCGAAAAACCTCCGATTTAATCTCAAAGATTTCCGAAGCGTCAAATAAGCAGGCGATTTCCATCAATGAGATTAATCTTGGCGTTGACCGGATTTCCGCCGTAGTACAGAATAATTCCGCGACCAGTGAGCAAAGCGCCGCGACCAGCGAGCAGCTGAAGG
>JAEZWL010000152.1 GCA_023420245.1 Bacillota bacterium
CCCTGCCGGTGATATCGGCGTTGGTGGCCGTGAAATTGGCTATCTCTACGGTCAGTATAAAAGAATTACCCACCATAGCGAGGGCATTCTGACCGGTAAGGGTCTTTCCTACGGAGGATCGCTTGCCAGAACAGAAGCGACCGGATATGGTCTCTTGTATTTCCTGGAGGCTATGCTGAAAGCGAACGGAAAGTCTGTGGAAGGAAAAATTGTCACGATTTCCGGATCCGGAAACGTTGCGATTTATGCCTGCCAGAAGGCTCAGCAAATGGGCGCTAAAGTTGTTACCCTAAGTGATTCCACCGGATGGATATATGATCCGGACGGTATCGATCTGAAGGCCGTTATGCAAATCAAAGAGATCAGACGCGGACGTATCAGTGAGTATCAGGCAGATCATCCCAACGCTCAATATCATGAGGGAAAAGGCGTTTGGAGTGTGCCTTGCGATATCGCCCTTCCCTGTGCGACTCAGAACGAGCTTGCGCTCGAGGATGCAAAGCAGCTGGTTAGTAACGGTGTATTTGCCGTTGCCGAAGGCGCTAATATGCCGACTTCTCCGGAAGCGACAGACTACTTCCTTGAGAACGGTGTGCTGGTTGGACCTGGCAAAGCAGCCAATGCGGGCGGGGTTAGCGTTTCCGCACTTGAAATGTGTCAAAACAGTGCGCGCCTTTCCTGGACATTCGAAGAAGTCGATCAGAAACTGAAGCAGATTATGTATGATATCTTCGAACATTCCGCTGTAGCAGCCGAAGAATATGGAGTACCGAAAAATTATGTGGCAGGTTCGAATATTGCTGGCTTCATTAAGGTTGCGGACGCCATGCTCGCCCAGGGAACAATCTAAGGCATTGCCAAAATCCGTATCTAAATTGAGAAAATGATGCATAAAATCCCGTCAAATTTCGGTTTGACGGGATTTTTTTGTAGCTTCAGCTGTGGACAAAAATAAAGCTCCCCAATATATTAAAGTTACGGTCTGCCAACCTAACAAAAATATTGGGGAGGTCTTTAAAAAGAAAGACATAGACAGTTTATCACATTCAAAATAGAGATGCAAATATTATATAGTTTTTCTGTTTTTCTTTCCCTGTAACGGCTGGGAGGCTATTGGAATTGTAATCCTGAGGGCAACAGGCGAATAATACGAAATATTGTAGTCAAGAATTTTATTAACCTAAAAAAATGAATTCTGATCAATCTCAGTTTTCATTAGGAATCAATTCGATTTTGGATAAAACGTGCTTTTCATGAAACAATAGCTATTAACTCTAAAATTTAGGATGGTATCATGTTCAAATTGCTTCAAAATTTGGATTGTTATACTCCAAAACACATCGGTAAAAATGATATCCTGATCTGCGGCGATAGAATCTATAAAATTCAACCGAAAATAGAATTTACAGACAGAGCTTTATTCGAAGAAATATATGACTGCACGGGCTTACTTGCGGCTCCGGGCTTTATAGACCAGCATGTCCATATCATTGGCGGCGGCGGGGAAAACGGATATTCCAGCCGTATTGATGAAATTGATTTTAATCAGATAATACAAGCGGGTGTTACCGCGCTTGTAGGATTACTCGGGGCGGACAGCTGCACCAAGAGCCCGGATGCGCTGTACGCGAAGGCCAAAGCGCTTGAATCGCAGGGAATTTCAACCTACCTCTATTCCGGCAGCTATTCCATGCCGGTTGTTACCTACACCGGAAGTATTGTCCGCGATCTGGTTCTGATTGATAAAGTGATTGGAATCGGAGAAATTGCCGTTTCCGATCACCGCTCCTCTCATGCCGGTCTGGAGCGGCTGCTGAAAGCAGCTTCGGATACTCATCTGGGCGGTTTGCTGAGCGGCAAAGCAGGTATCATGCATCTTCATTTGGGAGAAGGAAAAGCGGGGCTTGCTCCGGTGCTTCAAATGATTGAAAACAGTGACCTGCCTTTGGAAATGTTTGTTCCGACACATGTAAACCGGAATGAAGAGCTTTTCAGCCAGGCGATGGAATTCTGCAAATCCGGAGGGAATATCGATCTTACCTCCGGGGAAACAGAGGGAATTTCCGTATCGGACGCAATTGGGCGGTTGGTTCGCGCAAAGATTGATTTATCGAATGTCACAGTCAGCTCCGACGCCAACGGAAGCATTCCAAGCGGCGGCGTTGGGTTGATGCAAACTCTGTATGACGATATCATCAATTGTATGAATCAGAAAATAATCAATCCGGAAATAGGATTCCGTCTTGTTTCTGAAAATGTTGCCAGACGTTTGAAGCTGCACCCGAAAAAAGGGGTGCTTTGTGAGGGCAGCGATGCGGACATTTTGATAATGGATTCCGCATACAGAATAAAACGGCTGATCAGTTCCGGAAAAATTCTTCTGGAAAATGAATGGGCAGGAGCATAAAAAATGGAAAATGAAAAGGGTTACCTTATCATCATCGGCGGCGCGGAGGATAAGGAGGGGGAAAAGGATATTCTGAAGCAGGCGCCCCTCATGATGTCCGATGGCGATGTGCTTACGGTATTGACTACGGCTACTGAAAAGCCCGAGGAAGTCGGAAATATCTATTATCAGGTTTTCAGCAGTCTGGGCGTTCATAAAATACAAATTTTAAATATCAACACCCGCGACGATGCTGAAAACGAAAAAAATTGTGAAATCATCCGAAGCTCAAAATGCATTTTTATGACCGGCGGAGACCAGCTGCGAATCACCAGTATTTTAGGCGGTACAAGCGCTTATCATGAATTAAAGGCGTGTTATGAAAACGGCGGCATCCTTATGGGCACAAGCGCCGGCGCGTCCGTAATGAGCTCTACCATGGTGGTTCAGGGAAATGATAACGAGCCTGCGAGAAAATGCACGTTGAAAATGGCGCCGGGTCTGGGTTTGTTAAGCGGGGTTATTATCGACCAGCATTTTGACCAGCGTGGCCGCTTCGGTCGTTTGTTGTGCGGAGTCGCGGAAAATCCGGATGTGCTGGGGATTGGAATCGATGAGGATACGGCGGTAAAGCTTTATCCGGATATGCACTTTGAAATCATCGGTTCAAATGCCGTTACCATCATAGACGGCAAATCCATCCAGTGCTCCAATGTATCGGAGCTGAATCCGAACGAAATACTGGCGATTATGGGCGTTACCGTCCACGCCTTGCCGCAGGGCTACGGGTTTAATCTAAATGACAGAAAGGTTTTACGTTTAAAAGATGGAAACTGATAAGATAAGGATCTGTGATTACGTAACATATCCGGGGCGGAATATCCACAGTCACAGACCAGTCATAAAGCTTATAGTCGATATCGGGGATTACTGTGAAATTCCAACCAAAGACATTAAAGGCTTTAATGAGAGATTATTAAAAGCTTTCCCGGGACTAAAAACAAATTACTGCAGTCTGGGCTATGAAGGAGGTTTTTTGGAACGGCTGAAGGAAGGCACCTATCTTGCGCATGTACTGGAGCATGTTATTCTTGAAATGCAGTATATGCTCGGCTATGATGTCCGCTACGGAAAGACCAGAATTCTTGAGCAGCCCTCCCTGTACTATCTGGCCTACGAGTATAAAAATGAGGTATGCGGTCTGGAATGCGGAAAGGCAGCCGTATTTATTTTAAACTGTTTCCTGAATGACGAGGATTTGGAAATCCAGGAATTTATGGATTATCTAAAAAAGGTTGCCATGGACGCGGAGCTGGGACCAAGCACCTCTGCAATTGTGGAGGAAGCGAAAAAACGCGGGCTTCCGGTAACGCGTATCGGTCATGAAAGTCTGGTTCAGCTCGGCTACGGAAAGTACAGCACGAAGATTGAATCCACGCTTACCGAAGCAACCTCTTGTATTTCCGCTGATATTTCCTGCAATAAACAGCTGACCAAATCCATTCTGGCTGAAAATCATATCCCGGTGCCATACGGAAAGGTTGTTTACACGGACATTTCGGCGATTCTCGCCGCAAAACAGATCGGGCTGCCGGTTGTTTTAAAGCCCTTTAATGGAAATCAGGGAAAAGGGGTATTCTTAAACCTCAACAGCGAAGAGGAAATCCGAAACGCGTTTCGGGAAGCCTGCAAATACAGCAGCGGTATCATTGTTGAAAAATCGATCAAGGGTAAGGATTATCGGATTTTGGTAGTTGGCGATAAAGTCAGTGCGGTTTCCGAACGACTGCCCGCTATGGTGGTCGGCGACGGGATTCATTCGGTGAAGGAGCTTGCCGATCTTGTAAATCAGGATGATAATCGCGGAGAAAATCATGAGAAACCGCTGACAAAGATCAAGCTGGACGGCGTGGCTGTCAAAAAGCTTGAAAGAGAAAGCATGACGGTCGATTCCATCCCGGAAAACGGTCAAAAGGTATTTCTGCGGGATAATGCCAATCTGAGTACGGGCGGTACGGCAGTTGACTGTACCGACATCATCCATCCGGATAACGCGAAGCTGGCGGTACTCGCAGCAAAAGTAATCGGCATCGATATTGCAGGAATCGACGTTGTTACGGAAGATATATCCGAATCCATTCTGGAAACCGGCGGCGCCGTGGTGGAGGTGAATACCGCTCCCGGTATCCGGATGCACATCTTTCCGAGCGAAGGGAAATCACGGGATGTGGCCAAGGATATTGTAGACCATCTGTTTCCCTGTGAGGACGCCTGCCGTTTTCCGATAGTTTCGGTAACCGGAACAAACGGCAAAACCACCACGGTTCGCCTGATTGCCCATACTCTGGAGGTCGCCGGCAGAAAAGTAGGTTATACCTGCACCAGCGGAACCTTTGTGAACGGAAGCTGTATCTGTAAAGGAGATCACTCCGGTCCGCGCAGCGCCAAAGTCCTTCTCTCCAACAAAGCAATCGACTGCGCCGTGCTGGAAACCGCACGCGGCGGGATTATTCGCGAAGGCTTGGGCTATGATACCGCTGATGTCGGTATTGTTATGAATATTGCGGAAGACCATCTCGGAATGGACGGAACCGAAACGCTGAAGGATCTCGCCTTTGTAAAATCACTGGTGACCGAGGCGGTAAAGGAAAACGGCTTCGCCGTATTCAATGCGGAGGACGGTATGACGACGTTCCTGATGGAACGTACAAAAGCAAATGTAATTTTTTTCTCCAGGAGTCCGAAGGTCAGCCCGTTCCTTCACGCGGAGGAGCATGTTCAGGTTTACACGGAGGATGGGTGGATTACCGTCAGGGATTCCGGGAAAGAAATCAGCGTGGTTCCGGTAGCTGAAATTCCGATTACCCGCTCCGGGAAAATTGAATGCAATGTTGAAAATGCCCTTGCCGCCGTATCCGCCTTATATGCGCTTCAAATCCCGATTGAAACGATTGCGGAAGGATTAAAAACATATGACTGCAATTCCGGTCGTTTCAATCTTTACAAAATGAATCATTTTGAAGTTATGCTGGATTACGGTCATAATTCTCCCGGTTACCAGCAGGTAATTAAAGCCTGTAAGAATATCGGCTGCCGCAGGCTTGTCGGAATCATCGGAATGCCTGGTGATCGAAAAAATGAGGCGATTCAGTCGGTTGGCAGGCTTTGTTCCGAAGCCTTTGACCGGATTTATATCAAGGAGGACACCGATAAGCGCGGCAGAAAATCGGGGGAGGTTGCGGAGCTGTTTTATCAGGCAATAACAGAAAACGGTTTTGCAAAAGAAAAGGTTAGAATGATTGAAAATGAACTGGAAGCCCTGAAAACGGCGGTTGAGCAGGCTCAGGACGGTGATCTCATCGTCGTGTTATATGAAAAGCTGGAACCCCTGCAGGACTATTTGATATCTCAAAGTGCACAACAGATTTTATAGTCCAACCCAGCCAGTTTTTTCGGTTTATTTTCCGTTTTGCTTCGTCGTCCGACTTGAAACACGAAAATATCCTCGTAAATCCTTAGCTGCTTTTAAAGGTAATCGCTATATAATGAAAAAACCAAAGGGGAATGAAAGCCCTTTTGGTTTTTCAATTTTTTGGGTCTGTTTGTATCCGGGCTTTGCCTCATTTTGAAGAAAATCATTGGAAGGTCATATTTGGCATATGATACCCTAAAGGAGGGGTTGCGATGCACGGGACCTTCTATTCAAGCTTTCATTTTTATCCCGGAGATGGAATTGTTGCGATATCTGATCTTCCGCCGGATATCGTCAGCGGAACAGCGGCCGCCGTTGTTTCGCACCAAATGGAAACCTTATATGCGGTGGAATTGTCTACCGGCGAGCTGTACCGCTGGTTTGCCGGCTTTGAGCTTCAGGGTGTTCAGCCGAAGCAAAACGGTGATTTCCAGCTTGGAGATTTTGCCTTTACCGTAACGGATAAGGGACATCCGCCTTTGATCAAAATAGGGATGCCAGTCAGAATAATCAAGGTGCTTCCCCATACTCATTTTTATGATCTGCTTTTAGAGGATGGCAAATACCGCCGCTGGCTGGCTGATTTTGAGGTGACATTTCCAATCAGGCACACTTCCTATTCGGTTTAAGCAATTATTCATGCCATATTGTAAAATTTTCCATTTTATATTATAATCGTACAAAATAATTATGATTGATAAGGGGAAAATGACGTGCAATTTGAATTAAGAAAATGGAGATTGGAAGACGCGGCGAGCTTCGCAAAATATGCAAGCAACGAAAAAATTGCAAGAAATCTGCGGGATGGCTTTCCTGTTTCCGAGGAGGCTGCCAAGAATATGATCCGGTCTTTTCTGGAAAACGATGGTGTCAGCCAATGCTCCAGAGCCATTTGTGTTAACGGCGAAGCAGTCGGATGTATCGCTGTTTTTTTTCGGGATAATATTTACCGCAAATCCGCTGAAATCGCTTATTGGCTGGGGGAACCTTTCTGGAAAAATGGGATTACCTCAGCTGCCGTCAAACAAATGTGTACAGAGGTATTCGAACATTATGATATTTGCAGAATCAGCGGGGAGCCGATTGCATACAATATCGGGTCGCAAAAGACCCTGCTAAAGGCAGGCTTTGTATTAGAGGGGATTTTGCGCAAAAGTGTATATAAGAACGGGAATATGTATGATTCTTTATTGTACGCTCTTGTAAAATAAAAGTAATCTTAAATCAGGCATCTCCTGTTAATGATTGAACCGCACTTGATTTGTTTCATCACGTTCTGGAAACAAACAGGTGCGGTTCGTTGCTGCTGCGGCGTTGCGGCGGAGTAAATGACCGCAATTTTCAACGGACAGAATTGATCTATGATAAATTCAACAATGCGAATCTTTATCATGGTGTCTCTCGTGTTTCAAATGCCGCTGATTGATAATGAGATTCAGTGTTCCTATTACATCGGCAAAAAAGCTGCACATCACTTTTAGGGATTCCGTATCCAATCCTTTTGAAATGGTAACCGCAAACGTGGTTGCCATATAGGAAAGTTCTTCCGGAGTTAAATCGCAAAGCATTGGATTCACCTCTGTGATATATTATGCGATTCGCTTTATGAGGATGAAATATGCTTTCTCTAACTTACGAAATAAAAAGGAGCGTACCCCATTGTACGCTCCCCAACAGTAAGAGAATATGACCCCTTGCCTGATTTTATTATTGCCGTATTTTATTTTCGCTATACATTGAAAAAACCGCCCGGAAAGGACGGCTTTTTCAAAAGGTTATTGAAAATCCTCAGCGAGGAACTTGTAATCTACTAACAGTATAATCACTTCACACCCAAGAATGTACTATTCACGGAATATTATGTAAAATTTTTATTGTTATTTGCTGTTTTGCTATAAAATTATTCCAGATAGTATATTAAGACCCTTTCTGCATTTTAGAAATGCGGAAAGGGTCTTGACTATTTGCCCGATACAATATTTTCCAGACATTTGATCAGGTCGTTCAGAGTATAGAGCTTTACGTCACGTTTGAGTATCTCGTTTTTCAGGTCAACGGATAATGACTCAAAACGGCTGCGAAGCTTTGGGTCTATATAAGACATCATATCACCTCAAACATAAGATGCCCAAATTCACAAAAAAATGCCGCCTTTTTCAGGCGGCTCATAAAATTGACAGGAATATGTTAAATTGTTGTTTTTACGAATTGTGACGCGTCTGAAAAAACAAAATTTAAATCCTCTACGATGGAATCATCGATCAAATTCTTACTTGCCATTTCGCGCATAATATTGATCGCGATTTCATGAGGCATTGCCTTTCGGTACGGTCGGTCTTCCGTCAGAGCCTGATAAATGTCGATACAGCCGAGCAGGCGGGATTTATAATCCAGCTGATCCTGGGTTAAACCGAAGGGATATCCGCTTCCGTTCAATTTCTCATGATGATTCGCCGCGCAGTTTGCAATTTCTTCAAAGCCGGTAATAATCTCGAGAGCCTTGCGGGTATAAAACGGATGGGATTGAATAATTGCCATTTCATGAGCCGTCAGCGCCGCGGGCTTATCCAATATTTCGTTTGGTACCATCAGCTTGCCAAGATCATGCAAGTCGGCAGAAATCCGCATTTTCCAGTAGGTTTCCTGATCAAACTCGTAATACTCGCAAAGGATGCCGGTTTTCTCACTGATTCCACGGGAATGGGAGCCTGTAAAGGGGGATTTCGCGTCAATGATATTACAGAAAACCTGAGAGACCTTTCTCATATCTTTGTAATCAAATTCCCGGCGAACATAAGGAGTTACGGCGCCTAAAGCCTGATAAACAAAAGAGTCGTTCAGGTTAAGCCAAAATTCAATATTCCGACTTAACTCATAGAAAATATCACAAAGATCCGGGTCGAAAAACCGGAAGGAGCTCCTGATTGACTGAATAATATCATCCGATGATCTGCGTTCTGAGTATTCAATTGCAATTAGATCCGCCAGGCCAATAATCCGGGAATAGAGCGGAATTTCATTTCCGGTTAAAC
>JAEZWL010000038.1 GCA_023420245.1 Bacillota bacterium
GCGTTATTGAAGGTCACCTTGCAGGAATTATCCGTTGTATTCGGGGAGATGGAAAAGGATTTTGTATCCCCGTGCAGCTCCCAAACCATCTTGGTTCCGGTGGCAAACTCGGTGAATTTCGGCGTTACCGTGGTTCTAATCAGCGCCGGGGTCTTGTCGCTCAGGGTAACGTCATGGGTGCTTAACGTGATTCCCTCGCTTAAAACAGACCGGAATTTAAAAATATCGTATCCGCTTGAATAATTTTTTTCTAAATTATAATCATAAATACAGACGTCGTTTTCGCTGATATTCGCCGTTTGATCCGCGCGGAATGCTTCCTGCCCGGCACGGACAATATTATTAAAAAGAAGCAGGGGGGCTCCGGTGGCTTCACTGTGGATCAGCAAGCTGCCGGAATTCACGGTGAGTGCGCCGGGACCGATCAGTTCATCCAGCTCGACCGGATACGTTGAGATGAATTCACCCTTTTGCAAAACAGACAGCGTTCCGGCAACCAGCTTTGTTGACGCGGTTGCCACGCTGCTGCCATCTACCGTAATTTTGTCCATATCCGTTATTTTCGGCAGCCTTCCCGTAAAGGATTTTAGCTCCAGCACCGCCGAACCGCTGCCCTTGATTTCGTCGGCTCTTAAATTATTGCCGTTGAGCGTAACGGAGGTCTTCGCCGTGACCGTATTCGCAATGGATATGCCTGCGGATGAGTTGGAGACTATTTTTTCGGCGGTAACCGCGCCGCCGATGGAAATTTTTCCGCTAAAGGTAATTTGCCTGTCGCATTCCACCGCGCGTTTTATCGTACCGCCGTTAATTGTCAGGTCTGCGCCCGAAAAGATGGAACCGATGGTTCCGTTCGTGACGGTTGTTTTGCCCGAGCAGTCGATGTCGTCGATGACACCGGTTGTTATGGACAGGGTGGAATTGTCTCCGTTGACGGTGAGGTCGCTCATTTTACCGTTTGTTACAACGACCTTGGAGCTGCTTCCATTCACCGTTACGTCCTTAACAGAGCCGCTTTTAATCGTAAGGTCGCCGTCCCAGGTGACGTTACCGTCCGTAACCTCTGTGAATTTGGATTCATTCCAGGCGCCGCCCCAATCCGAGGTCAGCCCGAGATAGGTTTTCGCGCCGTGCTTATCAATTGTTCCGGCCTGATTGCCGGTTGCAGCTGCGGCACAGTTCACGGCGGGCGCCGCGGCAACCAGGATGGATACGGACAAAAGCATCGAGAGAATTTTTTTCAATGGTATATCCTCCTCTGTCGAAATATATTTTGTAATATCTATTGTAATTTTATTGGTTTTCTTCCCTTATTTTACATGAATTGCTAAATAATAGCAAGGCTAAAGATCAGGAAAGAGAAGCAGAATTCAACGTATTTTTCGTTTTGTTTTGAATTCAAATTATGAAATTTACGCTCTGCGCAGATTATATATTGCTGTACACAATTTAGTTTGTTATAATCTTTATTAACTAAGAAGGATAAATTAATGCAGAAAAAGTGTGGTGTAAGCTGAATTGAAAATTTTATTGCTGCAAGTGACCCGCAACGCATTGTATCTTACACCGGTGAAAAGCGGTCGAAGACCAACCTTTGGCAATCCCCGTAATTTTAAACTGCCCGAAGTCCTAAAAACAGACGGGGCTTTCAATCATACGGCTCAGTTTGCAAAATTTGTCAGGGAATGCGTGTATTTGGCGAAATTCCGAACCAAAAATATTATGATATGTCTGGAAGACGCCAATATGATCAGCAAGGAGTACCCGCATTTGCCGCTCAAAGGCCGAAACCTGAATCAATTTGCCAGACTTGAGGCGGAATCGGTTATTTCCGATAATATCAGCGACTATTCGATTCAGAATTATGAATACGGTCTGATTAACCCCGCAACCGGAAAGCTGACCAGCTCCCTGTTTGCCGTAAAAAGCAGTCTGATCCATTCTATTTCGAGAAGCTTTTCCAAATACGGTCTTCACGTATTGAAGATTACACCGCCTGTAATCGGGTTGCTTCACAGTGCGCGAAGCTTTATCAGCTCTACGGAAAAAACGGTCGCGGTTCTGGATTTCAGCCTTTCAAAGACGAACCTTCTGGTTTTGCGTAACGGCTACCCAATTTTTCAGAGAAGCTTCGAGGCAATCTACGACGACGTTCTTGAAATTCTGATGAAAAGCAGGTCGCTTTCCTATGAAGACGCCGCTGCTTGGATTGCCCGCAACGGACTGACCGGCTCCGGGGAGGGAGAAGGGGAAGAAGCCGAGCAAATCGAGGCTTTGGTCGACGCGAGCGCAAGCGAGGTCATTCGAAATATCCGAATGGTTATTTCCAGAGAACGCCTGGAGCTGAATAAGATCGTTTTCTGCGGTGCCCTGTCTGTGCTCCCGAATTTTACTGCCTTCTGGAATCAGCTTGGGCTGGATATCCCGCTCGAAACCGTAGAAACCGACGTTGCCACGTCCGGTCTTCCGATGGTTGACGAAAGCGCCAAAGCTGCAGGTTACTCCGCGGGGGCGTTTTTCGCGGCCGCCGGGCTGCTGAACCACTTGAAATTCACTTCCATTGACTTTTTAAAGGAAATCCGCGCGGTGGAATTCTCCACAAAGGTAAATATTACGGTGATTGCTGTTGTTTCCCTCACGGCAATGTTTGTTATGACGCTGGAACCGCTTCTCTATTTTCAAAGGGTGGCTCAAAACGCGAAGAGCTCCAAAGATATAAAAAAATATACGGATATCCAAAAGCTGCTAGCCACGCAAAAAAGCCTGACGGACCGGCTTTCCGCGTTCAGTACGGAGAAGAACCAGCTCCCCTACGGAAAAAGCAAAGCCTATCCGGCGGCGGAACAGCTTTTTAATCAGATTGCCTCCAAAGCACTCTCGCTCGAAGCCTTCGATATCGACAACACCTCCGGAACCATTTCCGTTTCTTTTAAAGTACAGTCCTATAACAGCTTTCTGGAGATTAAGAGAGCGATTCAATCCAACGCTTACTTTACAATTGCCGTTCCGTTCAAGGTTACGCTTAATAATGACAACACCTACAGCTGCGAGACTGCCCTTGGCTGGAAGGACTACGTTAAGTTTATCGACAGCAAAAGCAGCAAGGACGGAGGGAAAGAATGAATAAGAAAAAAAGCCCCGTCATCCTCATTTATTTGTTCTGCTTTCTCCTTACCGTACTGGTCTATATTAATTTTATCTATCTGCCGCTGAACAACCAGATCGCGCAATTAGATCAGAAGCACACGGACACAGTAAATCAAATTTTGTATTACGAGGAACAAAAGAGCAAGAGAGCGGATATTGAAAAAAACATTGCAGAGCTGCAATCTAAAATCGAGCAGGAAAGTACGAATGCCACGGTGACCGCGAGAACCGGCGCGGAGGATATCGACAGTGCGTGCAAAGCGGTCGGAATCGTCCCCAAAAGCGTCGATATGAGCGAGGAAACGGTGGATACCAGTAAAAAAACAGCGGACGGACGACTGCTGAGTAGCGTATCGGTTGACTTGACCGTAGCCTGCAATAACGAACAGCTGAAAAACCTTCTGGATTACTTTGAAAACAAGTCAAAGGGCGCCTACTATGTTAACCACGTTTCCTATAAAAACGGAACGACCGGTTCGGAAATCGCCATAAACCTGACCCTTTCCTACTTCAGCGCGCAGGAGGCTAAGAAATGAACGGCGCAGTCGCGGCGGCATGCGCGGCGTGCGGAGCGGCGGCTTCCTATCTCTGCCGCTTACTGTTTAATCGGGCGCCCGCGCTGTGGTTTTGTGACTACAACGAGGAACCCGCACCGGAGCTGTTTGGAAAGCGGCTGTTCCTGCGGCCGCACGGAATCCTTATCACCGCTGTTCTGACGACTTTGTTTCTGGCCTTGTACACACAGTTTTTTGACAAGCCGATTTTTCTCGCCGCCGGCTGTATGATCGGTATGCTTTTGCTGCTGATTTCCGCCGCCGACGTCAAATACCGGATTATCCCGGATCAGTTTCTGCTTGCGTTTCTTTTTGTTTCGCTTGTGCTCAGCGGGTTTGACCTGCTGAGCGGACAAAGGGTTCTTCATTCCGGGTGGAGCTCCCCGATTGGGGGAGCGGCTTTGGGTGCCGCGCTGATGCTTCTGCCCGCGTTCGCCGGAAGGCTGATTCTGCAAAGGGAAGCGCTCGGGTTCGGGGATGTGAAGCTCTTCGCCGCAATCGGTCTGCTGTCCGGATTCCCCGGAGTGATACCGGTTTTTTTTCTTGCAATCTTTCTTGCGCTTTTTTATATCGTCTTTCTCTTTTTTCGCGGAAAAATGAAGGCTGACGCATATCTCCCCCTCGGGCCCTTCCTTTGCCTTGCGCAGGCGGGATTTCTCGCGTTTCATCTCCAAATCAACCTGTTTGTACTCTGGTACCTTTCCCTGTTGGGTATGTAAAAAAGGAGCGCGCCATGAAAATAACGAATTTAAAGCTGGGTCAGATTCTCATTAATTCCGGCGTTCTAACCGAGGAGCGACTGGTTCAGGCTCTGGAACGCCAAAAAAGTTCAAACAAAAGACTGGGCACCATTCTGGTGGAAAACCATTTTCTTACGGAAATGCAGATTATCCGCTCGCTGGAGCAGCAGCTTTCCATCCCCTACCTTGATTTGTCTGCCGTGAGCGTGGATTCGAGCCTTTCCTCCCTTGTGCCGGAGGAGCTTTCCCGCTCCAATTTCATTGTTCCGGTAAAACGCGAGGGCAGTATTCTGACGATTGCCGTGGCCGACCCTCTCGATTACAACGGCATTAACGATATCGGAATCTACACGCGGCTAAAGGTAAACCCCGTAATTGCGGAGCGGGAAAAAATCGAGACGAAAATCCGCGAGCTGTATACGACCCAAAAAGCATTTGCCGCCGCGAAGGAGCTTTCCGATTCCCAACAGGAGCTGGCAACGGACGCGATTCAGGGCGGTTCCGACCAGCCGATTATCCGTTTCGTCAATAATATGATCGAGCAGGCAGTTCTGCAAAAGGCGAGCGACATCCATATTGAGCCGCAGGAAAAAATTATGCGGATCCGTTTCCGCGTGGACGGGCATTTAAGCCTTTATATGGAGACGAACGCGGAGCTGATTCCGTCCGTCGTTTCCAGAATCAAGCTGATCGGCGGCATGAACATCGCGGAGAAGCGGATTCCGCAGGACGGCCGTATCAGCTATAAAATCGGCGGCAAGGAAATTGATATGCGGCTTTCCATCCTTCCGAGTGTTTACGGAGAAAAGGTGGTCATCCGTATTACCACCGCCCTGAGCTTTGCCCTTTCCAAGGAGAGTATCGGATTTTTGCCGGAAAATCTGATGAAGTTTGATAACCTGCTGCGGAACAATCATGGCATTATCCTGCTTGTGGGACCAACCGGAAGCGGCAAATCCACCACGCTTTATACCGCGCTGAAAGCGATTATGCGCGATGACATCAATATTGTAACGGTCGAGAACCCGGTAGAAATGATTATTCCGAAGATCACGCAGGTGGATATTAACACAAAAGCCGGACTGACCTTCGCTTCGGTACTCCGCTCTATTCTGCGGCAGGACCCGGATGTGGTTATGATCGGTGAAATCCGTGACCAGGAAACGGCGGAAATCGCCAGCAGCGTTGCCATCACCGGTCACCTGGTGCTTTCTACCCTGCACACCTACGACGCGCCCAGCTCGGTCATCCGCCTGATCGATATGGGGGTGGAGCCTTATATGGTATCCTCCGCCATGCTCGGGG